>JAENJB010000125.1 GCA_016844565.1 Dehalococcoidia bacterium | reverse complement strand
TCATTGGTCCGGACATATTCAGGAGGAATGATAAGACGGCTTGAGATAGCAGAGGCCTTCATCAGCCTGCCGCAGGTCCTCTTTCTGGATGAGCCCACTCTAGGCCTTGATCCGGTGGCGCGGAGGGGTGTGTGGGAGCTCATACAGAAAGCCAGAACAGAATTCGGTATGACCATCTTCTTCACTACACACTACATGGAAGAGGCTGATGGAGAATGCAGCCGCCTGGCCATTATGGACAGCGGCAGGTTGACTGCCATAGGCACACCCCAGGAATTGAAAGAGGGCACCGGCAATCCGAAGGCAACCCTGGACGAGGTGTTTAGCTTCTACACCGGCTCAGCACTGGATGCCGGAGCTAGCTATCGGGAGACAAGACAGCTGAGACGGGCGGTGAGGCGATATGGATAGGATTTCCCATCAGCCTCTCGGTTTGAAGAGAGAGGTGCTGAATTTCTTCGGCAAAGCCTTTGTTATCTGTGAGCTGGAGGTCAGAAAGCTGAGGCATGACTACTTCGACTTGATCAGCAGAGCGGTGCAGCCGGCCTTCTGGCTGCTCATATTCGGGCCGGTCTTCACAAGAATACGAGTGTTTCCCACCGGCACGGTGCGCTACATCGATTTCATGGCTCCGGGAGTCCTGGCACAGAGCTGTCTTTTCATATCCATTTTCTACGGCATCGCCATGATATGGGAGCGGGATATGGGCATCTTGAACAAGTTGCTGGTCAGTCCCATCCGCCGCCCCGCCCTAGTGCTGGGGAAGGCACTGTCTGCAAGCGTCCGCGCTCTCGCGCAAGCCTGCATCGTCTTCATCCTGGCCGCCGTGCTGGGCATACCCATTCTCTGGAACCCACTTTATCTTGCCGGCGTTATCGCGGCCATCATCCTGGGGTCCGTCTTCTTCGCCTCTCTATCGATGACCATCGCCTCCCTGGTAAAGACAAGGGAGCGCTTTATGGGCCTGAACCAGATTCTCACCATGCCACTTTTCTTCGCCTCCAACGCCTTGTATCCCATCGACGTCATGCCAGCCTGGCTCAAGGCCATCGCCGTGGTTAATCCGCTCAGCTATCAAGTGAACCTTTTGCGTTCCCTCATGATAACCGGCGACTTCCACACGTTGATAAGGGATTTCGTTATCCTGACTGTACTCGCGGCGGCCGCCGTGGCAGTCGGCTCTATCCTCTACCAGAGAGTCCTGGAATAAATGTAATTGGGCTTGACTATTCTGCTGCCCTGTTTTACTATTGAGAACAGTAGAGATTATTAGACAGGTTGCGGAACCACAAAATCTACAGGAGGAAATCACATGGTTGACCGAAAAGCAGTCATGAAAGTCTTCGAGACGATAAAGCCGTTGTTTGTGGAACACGAGGGCAACTTTGAAGTAAAAGAGATTACCGACGACGGAGTCGTCAAGGTCAAGCTCATCGGAACCTGTCAGCTTTGTATCTACAAAGAGAAGACCACCAAGGCTATTGAGGCCATGCTCAAAAAAGAGGTGCCCGGGGTGAAGAAGGTCCAGGCTATTTAGTTAGTCCCGAAAACAGCTTCTTCGGGCTACCCTGCCTTGTGCGGAACTCTTCTGGCAACCGGTCAAACTCTCTTGCCGCGGTGAGCATTGGAGTTATCTTAAAGGCGGCACTCACCGCCCACCCGGAAGTACTTGTTGTCCAGCCACACCAGCGGCCTCGATTTCTCGTTCATCTTAAAGGCCACTACCTCCCCCACATAGATAGCGTGGTTACCTTCCACATCCCACAGGGAGCTCTTGACCTTACATTCAATGTTGGCGAAGCAACCCGAGATGAGCGGGGCCTTTATCTTGCTGGCGGCTTCAGTCGCAACTTTGAACTCTTTGAACTTGTCCACCTCCTGCCCGTGGACGCTGCCAAACTTCTGGGCCAGGTCCAACTGGCCTTCTGCTATCACATTGATGGCAAACTCCCTGGCTTTTTCTATTAGTTTAGAAGTAGCCAGGGTCTTCGAGAGGCTGACTGCTATTAAAGGTGGCACCTGCGAGACATACATGGCGCAGGCAGTCATCGCCCCCTCTTTCCCGTCCGCGCGGGCGCTGAGTATTACTACCGAGCAAGGTAATTGTAAAGTGGCCTGAACTAGAGAACGCTCTACCATTTCTTCCTCCTTTCCTAATTACACCCAGTATATCAGACGCGTCTGCGCTTACAAAGTAATGCGGAGAATCCTCTTGGCATTTTCTTCGAAAATCTTCTTCTTGTCTGCCTCCGGTATGTCCATCTCCTGTATCGCCCGGATGGTGTTCCGTGTAGTCCGGGCGCCAAGCTGGTTGTAATACGGCATATCGGTACCGAACAGAAGACGATCAGCGCCGAAGAACTCGTAGCCGCACATCAGGGCTGAGACGTTGCCTTGCACTACAGTATCGGCATAGAACTTACGGAAATGCTCTATTGGATGGACGGTGAACTCGGTCTTGAACTTGGTCCGGACCCGCATTTCCTGGGTGTCGTGGGACTGGGCCACCCGTCCGGCGAAAAAGGGCACCATGCCGCCGCAGTGATGGGTGATAATCATCAGGTTGGGGTAGCGCTCAAGAACGCCGCTATAGACCAGTCGCGCCATGGCTATGGTAGTCTCATAGGGCCAGCGAAAGGTAATCATCAGGTGAGCGATATCCACCATCGTCTGCTTCATCTCAGGCACGGCGAAGTTGATCTCCGGATGAATCCATATCGGCAGGTTGTACTGGGACATCTTCTCAAAGAGGGGCAGGAATTTCGGTGAATCTATGGGCTCACCATTCGGGCTGCTGAATATCTGCACCCCTCTAAATCTCAATTCTTTGATGGCCCTGTCAGTCTCGCGGAGCGCCGCGTCCATATCGTTCATAGGTATGAGCGCCGCCGCGGAGACGAACCTGTCTGGGTGCTTGACCAGCAATTCTGCCATCTCATCATTGGCCAGCCTGGCCAGCTCGATGGCGTTCGGGCCGAGGGTCTCCACCAGTGGGCTGGGGACGGTCAGCACCTGCATGAGGTCCTCAAAGCGGTCCATGATGCGGAAACGGAGGTCGAGGTCGTAGGTAGTCGGCGGCGACGCCGTGCGGACGACGGCGTCTTTCTGCTGAGGGGGCACCTTGTCCTGGAGCGCCTTAAGGAATTTCGGTGGAATGACGTGGCTGAAGATATCTATTTTCATGTCTTCCTCCTTCTCGTCTTTGCTCTTGCTAGACCGGAACGCTTATTACCCAAACTAGATGCTCATGCTTCACAACGCCATGGGAAGAAAACAATTCCCCAGCTGCTAGACCAGATTTCTCGGCCTATACTGAATTGCCTCCGCCAGATGGCTGGCCTTGATGGTCTCCGCGCCTTCGAGGTCGGCGATCGTGCGGGCCAGCTTCAAGACGCGGTGAAAGGCACGGGCGGAGAGAGACAACTGTCTCATCGCTGCCTTGAGCAGGGGCTGGGCCGATGGCTCCACGGCGCAGAAGGCCCGCACCTCCACCGGCGTCATCTCGGCGTTACACATCAGTCTGGTCCCGGCGAATCGCTGCCGCTGGATGAACCGCGCTCTTTCCACCCTCGGCTGGATGTCACCCGACGCCTCTCCCAGCCTTTCGTCGGCCAGTTTCTCATACTCCACCCGGGGTACGTCAATGAAGATGTCGATGCGGTCGAGGAGAGGCCCGCTGATGCGTTTCTGGTAGCGCAAGACCAGGGATGGCGAGCAGGTACACTCCTTCACGGGGTCACCGAAGTAGCCGCACGGACAGGGATTCATTGCGCCAACCAGCATGAAATTGGCGGGGAAGGTCACCGTGCCCTGGGGTTGAGTATCGCAATAAACGGTATCCAATTCGTCTATCGTCCGCAGGTTTAGAAGAGATTTGACATGAAAGCAGATTTCACAAGAATACCTCTGTTGAAAGGTTCCATACTCCGACTTTGCGTGTGACCCTATGATACAACACCCGTGATAACTAAGCTACACAGACCTGGCCTCCGGTTACCTCCTGACTCAAGCCGCCATCCCTCCCGAGGTGAAGCTCACGCGTCTCGATAGTCTTACCTCCATTCTGGCCGCCTTGCCCACC
This sequence comes from Dehalococcoidia bacterium, assembly GCA_016844565.1. Lineage (GTDB taxonomy): Bacteria > Chloroflexota > Dehalococcoidia > JAENJB01 > JAENJB01 > JAENJB01. The sequence goes on along the minus strand of JAENJB010000125.1, from coordinate 249 downwards.
ATGCTCGATGACCCGCAGCAGTCGTGCCAGGTCGAGCCCTCGCTACCTCTCCTCGCGTAGCTCTTTGTCCCTGCCATCATGCCTTTCCTAGGGCGTGACAAAGCCTATTCTCTGATGTAGGCGCGCAGTGGTGGCACCGGTTAGAAACTGAGCCAGTCCAACGTTTGGTTTCTGAGCCACTCCGTCTTGTAGTATAAGGGCTCTCCTTGTGTCCTTCAACTCTCCGTTGGTTTGCCTCTTTCCTCCTTC
>JAENJB010000124.1 GCA_016844565.1 Dehalococcoidia bacterium | reverse complement strand
AATAGCTGTCTCCAACTCCTCGACGGTCTTCAGCCCCAGCTCCTCGGCGAAGCGGATGGCGGTCTTCGGCCCGACACCGGGAACGTCCAGGAAGGTGGCGATGCCCTCGGGGAACTCGTTCTTCAGCTCCTCGTAGTACTCCAGCTTGCCGGTGGCGACCAGCTCAGTGATTTTCTTGCCGATGGCCTCGCCCACGCCGGGTATCTCCCTGAGGCGGTCCTCCGACACCAGGCGTTCCGCCTCCACGGGCAGGTGCTCGATGGAGCGGGCCGCCTTCTGGTAGGCACGAACCTTGAAGACATTCTCGCCCTTCAGATCGAGCAAATCGGCGATGTCGGTGAAGACCCTGGCGATATCGGTGTTTTTCATGGGCTTGAATCAGTGCCCAATTATATCACCGCGGGTTTAGCCTAATCTGAGTGGCCGCGAGAGTCGACCGGCCTAGCTCGTGTACTTCCTCACCCCGGGCAACAGGAACGCCAGGAGGACGATGGCGCCGAAGAAGCCCAGCGAGACAATGGCCACGGTGCTCTGCACGCCCATATACCCGGCCAGCCAGCCAACCAGCATGCCGCTCAGGGGGCCCAGGCCGGAGATCAGCTCCCGGATGGACATCACCCTCCCCCGCACATTGTCCGGTATCTGCGTCTGGATAATGGTGTTGTTGACGGTCTGGTAGGTATTATTCATCGCCCCCACGATAACCAGAAGCAGAAGGGAAGCTATTAACCAGGGGCTGAGGGCAAAGAAGAAAATGGCCAGCGTCATTGCCGTTCCGGATACGAACAGGTAGAGCCCTTTCCGCCTGAAATCCACCACCGAGGCCAAAACGAATAGGCCGACGAGAGCCCCCACCCCCGCCGCCCCCTGGAGCCACCCGTACTGCACCGGCCCCACCTTCAATATGTCCGTCGCGAAGATCGGAAGGAAGCTGGAGTAACCCTGGGTGGCGAAATAGGAGAAGAAGTACATGCACACCTGGGCCAGCACCATGGTGTGCCCCTTGAGGTAGACGAACCCCTCGACCAGCTCGCGCCAGCGGTTCCGCCTCTTGCCATCGTTTGGCGTGGCAGGTACCCGAGCCATGAGGAGCCACACCACCGCCAGGAGGCAGCCGACCGCCCGCAGCCCGAAGACCGGCCCGGTGCCGAACCAGGCGATGAGCAGGCCGGCCAGCGGCATCCCCACCACCCTCGAGGCGTTCGTCGAGGTGTTGTCCAGGGTGACGGCGTTGAGCAGGTGCTCCTTTTTCACGAGGTTGGGTACCAGGGTATGCCGTGCAGGATGGTTGAAGGCGGTGGCCACACCATGAAGAAGGGCCAGGACGATGATGTGCCATATCTGCACCACCTCCGTCCTTACCAGAAGGAGCAGGATGATGGAGAGAAGGGCTTTGAAAAGAAGGGTATAGACGACCAGATTGCGGCGGTTCACCTTGTCGGAGACCATCCCTCCCAGGGGGGAGAGGAAGACCAGCGGCAACAGCCTGGCGAAGGGCTGGAGGGCCAGGCCTCCATCCACTGGCCCAGGTGCTCGGTGACCGACCCCAACCACACCAGCCGGTAGTCGCGGTAGTGCTTGATGGTATAAAAGGTGCGGTCCCAGAAGTGCTTGCTGGTGATAGGCTGGGGCGCGTTAGGCGTGCTCATCCGTTACCCCTCCACTCGAATGTCGTCTCCGGCGCATCAGGGGACTCTAACAGAATCGGGGCGTCCTGTCACCATTACTCACTCCATCTTTGCGAGGGCGAAGCCCGAAGCAATCTCATACGGTACTAGTGGCTCAAGAGATTGCTTCGCCCTCCCGACAGGTCGGGATGGGCTCGCAATGACAGGCCGTGCCGGAACTGGTATTTTCGAGGTAATGACAGTTGGTTCACTCTATCTTCCTCAGCCGGGGAAGGCTGAAGGCCAGCACGGCCGGGATGAGGGTGAGGAGCGCGCCCAGGAGCACCACCTGGAGAAGGTATTAATCATCGCCCCTGCCACAACCAGCAACACCACGGAGAGAGCAAGCGAACTCGACGCCCCGAACCCCACGATGGCCAGGCCCGTCACAATCCCCGCTAAGAGCAGCAACTTACCCTTCCCTCGGTAGCCCACCACAGAGGCCAGGGTGAGCAGGCTGATGATGGCCCCGAGCCCCGAAGCGGCCTGGAGCCAGCCATAGCTCCCCGGTCCAACCCGGAGGACATCCACCGCGAAGATAGGCATGAGGTTCTGCTGGGCATAGTTAGCGAACCAGGGGAGAAGGTAGAGTACCACCTGGACCAGCACCACGGAGTTGCCCCGGAGATACTTCATCCCCTCAGCGATATCCTGCCAGCCCGACTTCCCGCGTACCTGCGGGCCTGGAGGAGGAAGCTCCATCTTTGCCACCAGAATCATCGATGTGGCGGTGCAGGCGGCCCGGAAGAGGAAGACCGGCGCGATACCCACGGCACCGATAAGATAGCCGGCGACGGGAAAGGCCAGCAGGCGAGTGCCCAGCACCGACATCATGTCCAGGGATACAGCGTTGAGCAGGTGCTCCTTTTTCACCAGGTTGGGTACCAGGGCGCCGCGCGCCGGGTGATTGAAGCTGGTGACCGCCCCGAACAGAAGAGACAGGACGATGATGTGCCATACCTGTATCTGGCCGCTGGCTGCCAGCGCCCATAAGGCTACCGAAATCAGGGTGAAACCGAGAAGAGTGAGAAAGAGGAGCTTGCGCCGGTCCATGCGGTCGGCCACCATGCCGCCGAAGAAGGAGACCAGCACCATGGGGATGAAGCGACTGAAGCCGGCCAGTGCGACGACGAAGGGCGACGGGGTGAGCTGGCGCACCAGCCAGAGGATGGCCGCCAGCTCCATCCACTCGCCGAAGTGCTCGGTAGCCGAACTGGTCCAGACCAGGGTGAAGTTACGGTACTGGAAACAGGTGGCGGCCCGCCTCCAGAAGGAAGCCATGCCGGCGAGCGAGGGGGCCGTCACCGGGGGTTATCCCTCACGCGGGACCTCTAAGACTGCCTACCACCCTGTCACCCCTTTTTTCCCCCTCTCTCTAACTCTCCCCCTCCAGGGGGGAGAGGAGGATTCCCTCTCCCTTGACGGGAGAGGGTAAGGGTGAGGGTGATGCCTGCCTACTTCCCATGGCACTTCTTGTATTTCAGCCCGCTGCCGCAGGGACAGGGATCGTTGCGCCCCACATTCTTCGGACCGGTGACCACCTGGTTTCTCGCCCTGGCCTCTTTCGCCATCGGAGAGGGCGGCACCTTCGGTGCCTCGGCGGCCGTTCCGTCAACGGAAGGCCCCCTGGTTACCTCCACCTTGAATATGGTGTTGGCCACCTCANTCATGCTGGATATTGGCCAGCAGGCTCTGGAACAGGGCATGGCCCTCCTTCTTGTAGACCACCAGCGGGTCGCTCTGTCCCACAGCCCTGAGCCCGATTCCCTGCCTCACATGGTCCATTTGCGTCAGGTGTTCCACCCACATGGTATCGATGGCGCGCAGCATCACCAGTCGCTCCACCACCCGGGTGGCCTCGGCTCCCATCTTCTGCTCCCGCTCTTCATAGAGGGCCCCGGAGTGCTGCAGGAGCGACTCTTCCACCTCGTCACGGCTCATGTTCGAAAGGGCCTGGGGAGTGAGATGAGGGGTCAGAGGCATCATGCTGGAGGCTTCCTTCACCAGCCCCTCGGTATCCCTGGCCTCCTCCGGGCCGCCACCCCAGGCGGCCGCCACCAGGCTGCCGATCTCCTTCTCCACCATAGACTGGATATTGGCCTTCAGGTCTGCCCCGCTGAGAATCTTCTTCCTCTCGGTATAAATTACCTCGCGGTGCTTGTTGACCACATCATCGTAATCCACGAGGTGTTTGCGCATATCGAAATGGTAGCCCTCCACCCGCACCTGCGCGCTTTCGATGGCGCGGCTCACCAGCGCGTGCTCGATGGCCGTATCCTCATCCATCCCCACCCACTGCATGATCCCCTGGAGGCGTTCCCCGCCGAAGCGCCGCATGATGTCATCCTCCAGGGAGACGTAGAACCGGGAGCTGCCCGGGTCCCCCTGGCGGCCGGCCCGTCCGCGAAGCTGGTTGTCTATGCGCCGCGCCTCGTGGCGCTCCGTCCCGACTACGTGCAGCCCGCCCTTCTCCCTCACCCCATCCCCCAGGACGATGTCCACCCCGCGGCCGGCCATGTTGGTAGCGACCGTCACCATTCCCGGCTGGCCCGCCTGGGCGATAATGGCCGCTTCCTTCTCGTGGAGCTTGGCGTTGAGTACCTGGTGTGGAATGCCCTTGAGGCGCATCATCTCGCTCAGATGCTCGGATTTCTCGATGGACACGGTGCCTATCAGCACCGGGCGCTTCTCCTGGTTGAGCTTCTCGACCTCTCTGACCACCGCCCGGAATTTGCCCTCCTCCGTCTTGTAAATCTGGTCCGGGTGGTCCGTGCGCACCATCGGCTTATTGGTGGGGATGACCACCACCTCCAGCTTGTATATCTTGTGGAACTCCTCGGCCTCGGTGACCGCCGTGCCCGTCATGCCCGCCAGCTTCTGGTAGAGACGGAAGTAGTTCTGGAAGGTTATGGTGGCCATGGTCGTCGTCTCGGGCTGGACCCTCACTCCCTCCTTGGCCTCGATCGCCTGGTGCAGGCCCTCGGAGTAGCGGCGACCGAACATGAGCCGTCCGGTGAACTCATCCACAATGATAACCTGATTCTCTTTGCCTACATATTTGACTACATAGTCGCGGTCATTTTTGAAGATAAACTGGGCGCGCAGGGCATTCTCCAGATAGATGGTGAGGTTGTAGTTGGCCGGGTCGTAGAGGTTGAGCCCCTTGAGCAGTCCGGCGCTGCGGAGCATCTCCTCCACCCGGGAAAGGCCCGCGTCCTCCATCTTCACCGTCCGGGTCTTTTCATCTATGGTGAAGTCAGACCCGGGCGCAAGCTGCGGGACCATTTTGGCGAAGGTGACATATACCCTGGCCGATTCCGTGCCCATGCCGCTGATGATGAGCGGGGTGCGCGCCTCATCGATGAGGATATTGTCCACCTCGTCCACAATAGCGTAGTTGAGCGGACGCTGCGCGCACTGGGAGAGATCCACCACCATGTTGTCGCGCAGGTAGTCGAAACCGAACTCGTTGTTGGTCCCGTAGGTGATATCGGCCTCGTAGGCCTGGCGCCGGCTGACGGGGCGGTGGTTCTTCCAGCGCGGGTCGCCAGAGTCGAAGTCCGGGTCGAATAAGAAGGAGGCCTCATGCTGGATACTGGCGACGCTCATCCCCAAGGCGTGGTAGACGGGCCCCATCCAGTGAGGGTCTCTCTTGGCCAGGTAGTCGTTGACGGTCACCAGGTGGCAGCCCTTGCCGGCGAGGGCGTTGAGATAGAGAGGCATGGTAGCCACCAGGGTCTTGCCTTCGCCGGTCTTCATCTCGGAGATCTTCCCCTGGTGCAGGACCATACCGCCCATGAGCTGGACGTCAAAGGGCCGCTCCCCGATGGTGCGGCGAGCAGCCTCACGGGCGGCGGCGAAGGCCTCCGGCAGGATGTCGTCCAGGGTCTCTCCATCCGTCAGACGGGCTTTGAACTCGTCGGTCTTGGCCCGGAGCTCGGCCGGCGTGAGATGGCTCATGGCCGGCTCCAGGGAACTGATGCGCTGGACCAGCGGACGGAGCTTGTTCAGCTCCTTCTCATTGGAGTCAACCAGTGAGCCCAGCCACTTCAGCATTACTATTCCTGAGACCGCTTAAGGGCGCGTGCTGTCATTGCGAGCCCCGATGGAAACGGGAAGTGGCAATCTCCACATACCTTGTGAGATTGCTTCGCTCCGCTCGCAATGACAAGGAATTCACTCCTCGAACATCGCCCCTACCGACTGGCCGGTGTGGATGCGAAGGATGGCCTCGCCCAGCAGGGGAGCCATGGACAGGACCTTGATCTTGGGCAAGGACTTCTGCGGCGGCACCGGCGCGGTATCGGTCACCACCACCTCCTTGACCGGGCTCTGCGCTATCCTGTCTTTGGCCTGCCCGGAGAATATGGGGTGGGTGGCGCAGGCGTACACCTCAATGGCACCCTCATCGAGCAGGGCCTTCACGCCGGTCACCAAGGATCCCGCCGTATCGATCTCGTCGTCGAAGAGCAGCGCATGCCGGCCCCGCACCTCGCCGATGAGCGTCAGGACCTCGGCCTGGTCGTCGTTGCCGGCCCGCCTCTTTTCCAGGATGGCCAGTGGGGCCTTGAGGCGGGCCGCCATATCCCGCGCCCGTTTGGAGATGCCCACATCGGTGGCCACCACCGTCAGGTCGGCCAGCTTCTTCTCCTTGAAGTAGCTGCTCAGAAGGTAGAGGGCCGTCAGTTCGTCCACCGGGATATTGAAGAAGCCCTGAATCTGGGCGGCATGCAGGTCCACTGTGAGTAAGCGGTTGGCCCCCGCGACGGTCAGCAGGTCGGCGATCAGGCGGGCCGTTATGGGCACGCGCGGCTGGTCCTTCTTATCGGTGCGGCTGTAGCCGTAATAGGGGATCACTGCCGTGATCCTTCCCGCCGAAGCCCGCTTGAAAGCGTCCATCATAATCAGCAGTTCCACCAGACTCCTGTTGACGGGAGAGCAAATGGGCTGGATTACGAAGACGTCCCGCTCGCGCACATTCTCGAGGATGCGCACGAAGATATTCTCGTTGGCGAACTCGAAGACCTCTGCCTTGCCCGAGGGAATCTTCAGATAGGCGCATACCGCTTCCGCCAGGGCCGGGTGGGCGTTGCCCGTGAAGACCTTCAGTTCGTCCACAGCGGAACGCGTCCCGGAAGAGGGAGAAAGCCTCGCAGGAACATTACCCGAAAACACCTTCAGGTCATCCACTCGTCTTTACCTCTTTCTCTTCTGTCTCCAGGCGGCCAGAGCCGTCCGGTGCTCATCCGTATCCAGAGCCACGGCCTGGGATGCGGCCAGCATCTCCAGGGCGCCCTCCAGGTCCATCTTCATCCCCTGTCGCAGATTGAACTTGGCCATCCTGACGCCCACCGGAGGGTGGGCAGCGATCTTCCCCGCCAGGGACATGGTCTCCTCTTCGAGCTGAGCGGCGGGGACCAGCCGGTTGAGCAAGCCCATCCGAAAGGCTTCCTCGGGGTGGACGGTCCCGCCCCCGAGAATGATCTCGCTCGCCCTGGCAAACCCGACGACCCTGGGCAGCAGCCACGAAGCTCCCGAGGCCGGCACCAGCCCCAGCCTGGTGAAGCCGATGGCCAGGCGGCTGTGCTCACAACCCGTCCGGAGGTCACAGGCCAACGCCAGGTCAAAGCCGGCGCCGACGGCATGGCCGTTGACCATGGCGATGGTCGGCACTCCAAGATTGTAAAGCATGGCAATCACCCTCTGCGGACCCTGCCTCAGCCTCCACCGCCGCTCCTCCAGCGGCTGGACATCCAGCACCTTCTCACCTCCCTCATCCCCGCTCAGGTCGGCGCCGGTGCAGAAGGCATCGCCCGCCCCGCTGAGGACCACCACCCGCGTATCTTCATCCCCCTCCACCCCGGCAAAGGCAGCCAGCAGGTCGGCATACATCGCCTCATTGAGAGAATTCATCCTCTCCGGGCGGTTCAGGGTAATGAAGAGGACATGTTTTTCCCTTCTCAAGAGAAGGGTGGAAAAGCTCATGTCGCCGCGCCTCAGGAGTTCAATGCCGCCTCGGATTATAGC
>JAENJB010000123.1 GCA_016844565.1 Dehalococcoidia bacterium | reverse complement strand
TGGGTAAGGATACGCAGGTTGATAGCTGAAATAGGTGAGCCTTTGGGCCCAGGCGCCCGAGGCATTGAGCCACAGCTTCCAGGTGTGCTGACCTTCGGGCTCTTGTGGCGATGCATAGAAAGGTCCGAGTGTCCAGGAGCCGGCATGGTCCAGGTAATGCCGGTAGATGAGCCAGTGCCTCTGAAGCCCGCTCCCCGCAGGATAGTACTCCGCCAGGTATAACTGGCCCGGGGAATTCACCCGCACCACCAGGTAGAACGGCTCATCGCCGAACTGAGTCCGAGTTTGGCCGGCCTCATCTATCAAGTAGGCATCGATGATCGACGGTGGCGTTCCGGGCCGGGGGGTTGGGTAGTACGAGGAAGCCGACTTGGACTCTACTCCGGGAGGCAGGAAGGCATCTCCTCCTCTTTCGGGCGGGTTCCACGGTTGGTCCGGGTTTTCCGGAGGCTGCGGGTCCTGGGCATAGGCCGACACCGCCGGGAACATGAGGAGTGCAAGGACCAGACCGACCACGACCTGATAGGCGAGCATCTTCTTCACATTCATCGTTCACCCCTCCTCTGGGAGTTACCTGCTGCCAATTTCACTGATTCAATACGATGAACTGTCCCGAGTATCACAGCCCTCTGTTATCTTCTGCAATGGCCGCCCGGACCGGGTTGAACCTACATGACCTGAGGCGGCCAGTGTCAGGGGTCTACTCCACATCGCACGAAATTGACAAATGTGGTGTGACCGGATAAATCATCATCGTTCGGTTTGGGTTGCTAGAGAAGAGTGATTTTAGATGAGTTTGGAGGCAGCCCAGAGGGCAGGCTCCGTTTTCCTCTCGAGGTAATCCGTGAGGTTAAGAGGGCGTGCGGAGAGAACGTCCCGCTATTCTATCGTTTTGGCGCCGATGAAAGGATGGCTGCACCTCGGATTAGAACAGGCTGGGGCGGATGTAATTGATGTCTCGGGAGGGCTGTGTGGTAGCCGACCTGCGCGCCTTAGCGAGCAGGGTTACTTTGTGCCGCTGGCTCAGAGCATAAAGGCTAAAGTGGCAGTCCCTGTCATCGGAGTAGGCAATATCACTGAGCCCGAATATGCTGATGCTATCGTTCGGGAAGGGAGAGTAGATATGGTAGCCATTGGCCGTAGGTTGCTTTCCAATCCCGATTTCCCTAAGCTTGCCGCGAAGAAACTGGGGATGGCGGCACGCCGGTGACTCATATCGTGGAAGGACGGTGCAAGAATTGAAACGATGGGTGAGGTGCACTTACAGCCTGTAGGAGTAGTAAGGAATTCCATTACCGACAAAGAACACCATGGGTGGAAGGGCATTTGCTCGGATATATTCGTAAAGGAGGAATACATTCCAGCCCTCGAGGGACTGGCTGATTTTTCTCATATCATCGTTTTGTTCTGGTTGCACAAGGTGACGCCTGAAGACAGGGCCACCAAAAGGGCACGCCCCACGAGGAAGGCCGGAATACCTGAACTGGGAATATTCGCCTGGCATTCATCACATCGGCCCAATCCTATCGGGATGTCCGTCGTGCAATTGCTCGAGGTGCAGGGAGATAGGGTAAGAGTGCAGGGATTAGATGCCATAGACGGAACACCCGTGCTGGACATGCACCCCTATGTTGAAAGTTACTACCATGCAGGCAATCCAATAGAACCAGGTTGGGTTGCGATGACGAGAATGTAATTATAAGGAATCCGAATGGGTCACACGTGAGAACTGACCCTGTTCGCGGAATTGCAGCATTTGCGTCAATCCTGCATAATCCCACGTGATACACCCGAGGTTCCATCGTATCTATTGTTAGATGGGTCAGCCTTGGGCAGTCTGCTTCGAATTGGAGACGAGCCGAGGTGAGTTCCATTGGAGAAACGAAAGGTGCTCAGGAGGCCTTTGCTGAACTCTACGACCAGTATCTAGACAAAGTCTTTCGGTACATCAAGTACAGAGTAAACGGCAGGGAAGTAGCGGAGAATTTGACTTCGACCGTTTTCGAAAAGGCACTGGTCAACTTCGCCAAGTACAACAGCGACAGGGCATCCTTTTCAACGTGGCTGTTCTCCATCGCTCGCAATGTGCTCGTTGACCACTACAGGGTAGACGGCAGAAGGCACAGCATACCACTGGATGATGTGAGCGACAGACCGTCCACCGAGATTTCTCCGGAGGAAGCATTCGAGCTGAAAGAGGAAGCAGAAAAGCTGAATCTCTATCTGGCGCAGCTGCCTCAAGAGGAACAAGAGATAATCCGGCTCAAGTTTGCCGCTGAACTCAACAATCGCCAGATTGCAAGGATGCTAGGCCTGACCGAGACAAATGTGGGCACCAAGTTATACCGGGCGGTGAGGAAGCTGCGGGACAGCTTCAAGGAGCCTCACAATGGCTAAGGAAAGCAGCGAAGAGAGACAGTTCTCAGACAACCTGGATAAACTGCTCGCCGGAGTAGGCACTGAGCCCGCCGAAAAGATGAGCGAGGACTGCCGCACCGCAGTCGATTTCGCCCGAAGGCTCACGAGCCTTCGCGATGAGCCTTCACCCCGTTTCAAGCAACAGACCAGAAACAGACTACTGGCCCGACTCGTGGAGCAAGAGGCAGCACGACAAAAAGAGGAAAGACACCGGCCCTGGGGAAGCCTGGGAAGACTCCTTAGCCTGAGTCCGGTCTGGCGCACGGCGACTGTGACGATCGCCGTGGCAGTTCTGGCGCTTGCCGTGATCTGGCAATCAGGGCTGTTCAATCAGCCTGAGGGAGATATCGCCCGACGGGCCCCTGCGCCTGAATCGGCGCCTCCTCCTCAAACGGCCGCTGCCGCTGCTCCCACACCAGCCCCGCTATTGGAGCTGAGACCACTGGAGACCATATCCGCTAAGCCCGGTGAAGCGGTCAGAGTCGAGCTTGTGTTCACCAATACAGGCCCACAATCCATTGAACTAGCCCCGTTTCCGCCTGCGATTCACGTGGCCCAATCTGGGACTGACAAGGTGGTTCGGTCCTTTGCCGCGGGCAAGGCAAGACGAGCTATACAAGCCTCTGAAACAGTAACATATGCCCTGCTGTGGGACCAGAAGGATGATAACGGCAGACAAGTGGGTCCGGGCAGGTACTTCGTTTTCATCGACGACCTTGTCTTTGGAACAGGCACGCAGCCAGACGAGACCCGCCGGTCATTTGGTCGTGTTGTGGACGTCCTAATCCAATCCCCGTAGGCAGGACTATTCCCGTATTCCTGCTCCAAAAAAGATTCGGCGTGATACTTCTCATGATATGTCGTAAACATAAGCAGAAGCGGATTAAACAAGGCCGCTGACTAGCTTTCGTGAGAAACAAGCACAGGAGGTAAGAGAGATGCGTAAGAATTGGCCACTGCTTGGAGGACTAGCGGGGCTGCTAGTACTGGCGACTGCCCTGATAGGCTGTGGCACCGGTGGCGTTCAAGGACCCGTGGCGAGTTCCCCATTGCAGGTAAAACTCAGCAGCCAGCAAGAGGGTATCTGGGTCAACGGAGAAGGCAAAGTGACAGTCAAGCCGGATGTCGCCAATATCAGCCTCGGGGTTGAAGCGCGGGGCAACACCGTGAGCGAGGCTCAGGCACAGGCGGCATCAGCCATGGATAAGGTCATGAACGCCCTGACAAAGAATGGTGTGGCCAAGAAGGACATCCAAACCCAGTACTTCAATATCTCCCCGATCATTAGATGGGACGAAAGGAACCAGCGGGAGGTCGTTCTTGGGTACAGGGTCAGCAACACTGTGAATGCCAAGATAAGGGACATTGACAAGGCAGGGGCGACCATCGACGCAGTAGCCGGGGCCGGTGGAGACCTCATCAGGGTGAACAACATCTATTTCTCAATTGACGACCCGACGGCCTACCACAAGGAGGCCAGAGACAAGGCGATAGCGGACGCCGCAAACAAGGCGGGGCAACTGGCTTCCCTGACCGGAGTGAAATTGGGCAAGGCAACGTACATTTCCGAAAATCTGTACTTCCCGCCCACCCCCATCTACAGGGGAGCAATGCTAGAGGCAGCGCCAGGGCAGGCTCCAACCACGCCGGTCAGTCCGGGTGAAACGGAAGTGACACTGACCGTGCAGGTGGTCTACGCGATTCTTAACTGACTGGCCGCTGATTCCCGGTTCCCACTAGGTGAGAACGTTGCGGCTGGTTTTGCTTCACCCTCATGATATAATACCGGCACCACTGTCGGTGTTAGATAGGAGGTGCTGAATGACTTATCCAGTGGCGCTCAAAGTGGACCGTCCCGAAAAGCTCTCCCGGCTGACTACCTTTTTCCGCATCTTCATGGCCGTACCCCAGATGGTTGTCTTCGCCTTTGTTGGCATAGCCGCGCAATCCTGTTCACGGCCAGGTATCCCAAGACGTTCTTCAACTTCGTTACCTGGGCTTTCAGGTGGTCGATACGACTGTCCGGGTACATCTATCTTCTGACGGATAAGTACCCGCCGTTTACCGGTGACGGCGCAGTAGCCTACCCGGTCGCTCTCACAGTCGAGCCGCCGGGCAGGCTGTCTCGTTTGAAGACCTTCCTCCGACTGCCGGTCGTACCTTACCCTTACCCCGTATTTGGCGGCCTGTCCGGGCAGTGGCGGACTTCTTGGACCGGTGCCTCAGGTTGGCCGATGGCCGTTCCTCATCAAGTGGTACTGTTCTTTCTCGGCATTGCCGCTGCGGTGGTCCTGTTTCTGACATGGTGGGCCATTCTCTTCACTGCCCGGTACCCGAGGGCATTCTTCGACTATATCACCTGGTATCTCCGCTGGAGCGTGAGAGTGGGAGGCTACATCTATCTCCTAACAGATAAGTACCCGCCTTTCAGTGGCGCAGAATAGACCTATAGCCTGACAACCCCTGGGCCTGGACCGTCTTAGCCGGCTGGAAGACGGAATACCGCCTGTAGCTTGTGGGTGCCATGCGAGACCAGATTCGCATCAGTCCAGTTGCTATGACAAAATCGACACTCTTACGTTATAAGCAATATGGCCGAACGATGTCGCACGAATCGCTACAAATTTACTGGAGGTAACAGACTATGAGATTGCCCGGTATTACCATGGGATTGCTGCTCCCACTCATCCTCGCCTCGTCTCTGGCATTTGCTGCCTGCACCCCCGAGCAACAGCAGATGCTGGAGGGTATACTGAAGAACGTTGACAGTATCAACGGTACGATAACGGTCGTCGACAAGAGCGGGCAGACGCATGTTATCACGATACGGTCGAACTCCACGGTGCAGACACAGAGCGGCGCTTCTTCCCTGGAGGCTCTTGAATCTGGCACCAACGTGAAGATTCGGTTAGAATCTAGAAATGTCGCCGGCAAGATTGAGGCCGATCTTGCCCGAGTAAGCGGCACAATCAGCGCGGTCAACCCCACCGCTCAGGACATTACGGTAACTCCAGAAAAGGGCGGACCGCCGGTTACCGTGCATGTCACGAGCGGCACCAGCATCCGACTGAACAGCGACCGCACGGGTAATTTCAGCGACCTAGGCCCTCAGAGTGACGCTGGGGGAAAAAGAAAATGCCGAAATTGAGGGGAAGATCACTGGAGTTTCTGGTAATGCGGTTACCGTCCGGACCGAGAAAGATCGGACCCTTACTCTGACAGCGGACAGCACGACGACCATACGTATAAGGGGGACCACCGGAGCGCTGGCTGACCTCAAGACTGGCCTCAAAGTGAACGCCAAGTTCGACCCTTTCACGAAGGTAGCCACCAGGATTGTGGTACAGACTCAAGAAGAGGAGTCTGAGGATGAGGAAGAGGGGGAGCGGAAAGAAGCGGAAACACCCACCAACATACCCCACACCTTGCAGGGACGCACTGATTGCCTCGCTTGTCACCAGACCGGGGCGGCCGGTGGACCCGATGTTCCGGCGGACCACAGCGGACGTACCAGCGCGACCTGTCAGGGTTGCCACCAGCCCAAGAGGACATAGGGAAGAGTCGTTCGGCCCTATGAAAGTTTTTTGCTGCACTAATGTCTATAGAATATTGCCGTTACTCCTGGCAAAACCTCTACGAGCCTTTGCCAAAAGAAGGAGCAGCTATGAGCACAAGTACTGAGCTCTTCAAGTTCGCCGCCAAGGCCGGGTCGTTGGAAGGCTATCTTTTCCAGCGGGATAAGGTGGAGCCGCTGGCGGACTGGATTGGCAACATCGACAGGATGTACTGTTCGCTTCCTCGTAGCCTTCAGCAGGATATCAAGACCGAGTTTCGAGAGGTGTTGCAGAAGGCTCTCAAGTACGGCGATAAGGTCTTGGAGCAGGAGCTGAGAAGAAAGCTGGAGAAGCTGCTCGCTGAGGTCTCCTGACAGTGAGTGCCTAATCGTCATTGCGAGGCTCACCGGGAAATATGAAAATGTCATTCCGGCCCCGGAGCCGGAATCCAAGGGCAGGAGTCTGGCGGAGATTCCTGGATTCCCGCCTTCGCGGGAATGACAAGGTGAGCAGCTAAGACAAGCGCAGGAGGTGCGAAGTGACGAATGAGCTCTTTCCCAGATTCTCCGAGGCGGAGTACGGGCGACGTTTCGACGCGGCGCGCCATCTCATGGACCGTGAAGGTGTGGAAGCCCTCGTGATTCACGGGGATGCAAACCACATCGGCAGCATCCACTACCTGAGCAACTACCTGTCCAGGTCGCCCGCCTGGCTGGTCTTTCCCAAGCAGGGAGAGCCTTCCCTCTTCGTACACTTCTACAACACCATACCATGCACCCAGACCCTTTCCATCGTGAAAGACGTGCAATGCTACTGGCAATCACCCCCCGGGGCGGTTGCCGGCTGCCTCCGCCGCCTCGGCCTGGCCAATGCCAGCATCGGCGTCATCGGACTCGCCGCTTCGATTCCCTCCGCCCAGTTCGCTTCCCTCAAGGAGCAAGTGCCGGAGGCCAAATTCAAAGATGTCTCCCGGCCTTTCAGCGAGACCCGCTGGATAAGGAGCGAGGAGGAGCTCGACTGGTTCCGCACCAGCGCTTACCTCACCGATTTGACCTGCGAACTGCTGGAGCAGAAGATACGTCCGGGGCTCAGCGAATACGACCTCAGCGCCATCATTCATGAGGCCTTCCTGCACCACGGGGGCCACCTGGGCATACACTTCATTGCCAGCACTCCTATGTCCGCCCCTGACCGCTTCGTCCCCTGGCAGTTCCTGACGCCACGAACCCTGACAAAGGGAGACGTGGTCATCACCGAGATCACTATCAGCTACTGGGGATATGGAGCTCAGATTCACCGGCCCTTCGCCGTCGGAGCGGAGCCTACTCCCCTCTACCGCAAGCTCTTCGAGGTGGCGCATCAGTGTTTTGAAAATGTAAGAAAGGTGCTCCAGCCGGGCAGCACCAGTGAACAGATTATCGAGGCCACCTCCATCATCGAAAAGAGCGGCTTTACTGTATGTGACAGCGTTGTCCACGGCGAAGGAGGCAGGAATCCCGAGCTGGGCACGAGGTCATCGCCTCATCCCTTCGAGCCCTGGACGTTTAAGGAGAACATGGTGGTGGTGATACAGCCCAATCCTATCACCCCCGACCACAAGGCCGGCCTTCAGCTCGGCTCGGCAGTGGTTGTAAGGAGAGGTGGCGCCGAGGTGCTTCATCACTACCCCTTTAAGTTTCCGCTCTGTGGCCTGGAATAACGATTCCTCGATCACAACCTGCTGAAATAGGCTGCAAGATATAGGCTTAAGATATGCTTATAAATCACTGTAAGTACCTTGATAATCTCTATAAGTATGATATAATGTGCATGGAGGTAACTGCTATGAGAATTGAGGATGTGTTAAGGACCGCTTCTACGGACTCGCTCACGCCAATGCAACGGAAAGTGCTGGACTACCTCGAGGGGCACGCTGACGAGGTGTTTCCCTACCAGGACGGTGACCTTGCTAAGATATTAGTGCTGAAACCGGCCGCCCTTGGGTTCACCTTGTGGTCACTGGAACGCAAGGGAGCCATAAAGCGAATCAAGGTGGACAAGTTCTACTTCGGCTGCGAGAAAGCGGTGAGCGCTCTCCAGAAGAAGCTGAGTGACATCCAGGCCCCCAATCAGGGCTAACCGTCACTGGGCCCGTCTCTCCGACTGAAGACGGGCGATTGCGGACCGAAGCGCGTCCCGAACCTTCACGGCAGCCTCTTCATTCTCGTAGAGCTGCCGCGGCCAGAAGAAGCCTTTCAGCCCATCGCCCCTCCGGCGG
>JAENJB010000020.1 GCA_016844565.1 Dehalococcoidia bacterium | reverse complement strand
AAGCCACCCGGCTATTCGTCAGCGAAAGGGCCTGAAAATAAGCTATAATGATTTTCATTCGTGCTGATGGTGGACTAATGACCAAGCTTCTTATCCCCTTTCAGGTGCTGGTGGTGCTGGCGCTGCCGGTGCTGCTGATGGTGAGCAGCTTGCTCTGGGCGGTGTGAGAGGTCAGTCTCTACAGGTATGGTTTCAGCAAGTACGGGGTAGACCAGACTACGGGAATAGAGCTACAGGAGCTGTCCAAAGCCGCCGCCGGGCTGGTCCGCTATTTCGATTCAGCGGAAGAGCCGGTTGATGTCAGGGTGATAAAGGACGGCCGGGAGTTTGAGCTCTTCAATGAGCGGGAGAAGGTCCACCTGCGGGATGTGAAAGAGCTGATTCAGTTCGGCCGCCGCCTGCGCCTGGGGTTGCTGGCCTACGTCCTGCTTTTTGTGGTCCTTGCCCGGTGGTGGGGGGGCAGGGGTTTCGGACGCGCTCTGGCCCGGGCGGGCCTCTTCGGGGCCGGGCTCACGCTGGCCTTGATATTTGCCTTCGGTCTAGTAACTCTCGTCGGATTTGACTGGCTCTTCCTCCAGTTCCACCTGCTGAGCTTCTCCAATGAGTTCTGGATGCTGGATCCGGCGACGGACTACCTCATCAGACTGGTGCCCCAGGGATTCTTTTACGATGCCACCCTATTCGTGACCCTGGCCACGCTCGTGGAGGCCGTCCTGCTGGAGGGCCTCTGCTGGGGTTATCTGAGGCGACTCAAGCGGTTTCCCTCTCCCCTGAGGGGAGAGGGTTAGGGAGAGGGTGAACTACTGGAGATGGCTCCCCCCCCTCTAAATCTCTCCCTCCAGGGGAGAGAGGATTACGGATTGCTTCGGCACTTCGTGCCTCGCAATGATAGAAGGGACCGCGGGGGATAGATTCTTCGGTTGC
This sequence comes from Dehalococcoidia bacterium, assembly GCA_016844565.1. GTDB lineage: Bacteria > Chloroflexota > Dehalococcoidia > JAENJB01 > JAENJB01 > JAENJB01. The sequence continues at coordinate 28,492 of JAENJB010000020.1, read as the reverse complement.
TGCGCTCCCTCAGAATGACAAGGAAGGTTCAGCCCCTGGCTGCGCCGACCTTCACTTTCCCGGAGGGTAGAGCAGCCCAGATCCTGAACAGGTGGTCCGAGGAGTGGACAAAGCCGAAGTTCAGCTCGATGTTGTGCAAAGTGGCCTCGTGCTCCTCAACCTTGTGCGTGGCGGTGCAGTCGCTCAGGAAGACCACGTTGTAATCGAGCATGAAGGCTTGGCGGGCGGTGGACTCGACGCAGGTGTTGGTGGTGACGCCGCTCATGATGACGGTCTTGATTCCGGCGTTCCTCAGGACCAGGTCGAGATTGGTGCCGATGAAGCCGCTGAACCGGTACTTGATGACGATGCACTCACCCGGCAGGGGCTTGATCCTGTAGAACTCGGCGCCGAAGGTGCCCTCTTCGCAAATGGGAGGGAACTTCGACGAACCCGTCCCTTTCTTGTTCCTCCATGCCTCGGAGCGCGTCCACTTGTTATGGCCGTTTCGAATGAAGATGACCGGCACGCCCGCCTTTCGCCCCTCGTCTATGAGTCTTAGGATGCTGGGCACGACGGCGGTGCAGGGCTCGATATACATGCCCCGTTTGCCCTGTCCACCCTCGGGGTGGCAGAAGTCGTTCTGGACGTCTATCACCAGTATGGCTGCTTGCCCGGGCCGGACCAGTTCCTCCAGTTTAACCATCGAACCCTCCTTTTCCCACTCGAACTATGAGGCAATGTTAACCGCTGACAGTCTTTTTTGCAATACTTTTCTGGATACCTTAAAATCGCTCCCAGTATGCTCTGGGACTCTGGTCGCGCCAGTGCTCCTAGGAGCTGTCACGGAGGTGTTGGTCCGGTGAAGACGAAACTTCTCGCGATTCTCTTGTCGGTTGCGTTTGTGGTTAGCGGGTGCCAGGCGGCGGCCCGCCAGGCCGAGGGCACATACACCACGGGGACCTCGGCCGGCGACGCTGAGACTCTGAACTGGCTGATCGCCGCTGACAGCGCGTCGTTTTCCTACGCCGGGCAGACACTGGACTCTCTGGCCTCCTACGACAATGACTTCAAGGTGCACGTCAGGCATGCGGCCAAGCCCATCGAGGTCTCTCCGGACGGTCTGGTCTACACCATTACCATCAGGGACTACCTGAAGTGGAGCGACGGCACCTCGGTGACTGCTGAGGACTACGTCTATACACTGAAGAACCTGATGTTCTCCGACTGGTTGAACTATACCTATCAGAGCGACTGGCAGGAGGAGGTGGATGGGAAGAGCGTGTTTGTAGAACCGAAGGTGGTGAACGCCACCACTTTCACCATCACTCGGAAGACGGTGGAGCCGGAGTTCATGGACAATGCGCTCATGGGCCTGACTCCTTATCCCAAGAACATCGCCCAGAAATACGAAGGGAATGTCAAGGCCTTCACCGAGGCCGAGGAGTTCAACAAGCTGACCTACACGGGCAACCTCGGCCCCTTCAAGTTCGAGGAGTGGGTCCGCAACGACAAGTTTGTGGTTTCGCGCAACCCGGATTTCTATCTGTCCAGAGAAGACAAGGGCACCCCGTTCTTCCAGAAGTACGTCATCAAGCTGTTCGGCACCCCGGCGGCCCGCATGGCGGCCCTGGAGGCGGGAGACATCACCTCAAGCGCAGTTGACCCGCCGCAGGTGGCCAAGTTTATGAAGCTGCCGGAACTCAATGTATATACCACTCCGACGAGCGGCTATGAGTTTCTGGCCTTCAACATGCGGAGCAACGGCTGGGAGGGCCTGCGCCAGAAAGAGGTCCGCCAGGCCATCTCCATGGCCATCAGCAAGGAGACTATTGTTAAAGATATCCTGCTCGGCTTCGGCGAGCCGGCCTTCAGTTTCCTTCCCAAGGTGTCCCCGTGGTATACGGAGGAGGGTGTGACCAAGTATGGCGTCGGGCCGCTCTACAACAAAGAGAAGTCCAGGGAGATGCTGGTCAAGGCCGGCTATGGAACGAAGAAGGCTGACGGCTCGTTCCAGGTGACGGGCAAGGACGGGAAGCCTCTGAAGCTGGTCCTGACCACCAACGTAGGTAACGAGACCCGGGAGAAGATGGCGGCGCTGATCAAGCAGGAGCTTACCGATATGGGCATAGAGGTGGACCTCAAGTTGGTGCCCTTCGCTACACTGCTCGGCAACTACTTGAGAAACAAGGAGCCCGGTACGGACCAGGAGCCCGGTTTCAACAACGGGCCCAGGGCGGTGAGCCAGGAGTCCTGGGACCTGCTGGTCCTGGGCTTCAGCACCAATCCTATCGCGCCATCCGGCCAGGAGGTCTTCTTCACCACCAAAGGCGGCCTGAACGCCTTCGGCTACTTCAACGAGAAGATGGACCAGCTATTCCGCCGCGTGAAGTCCAAGGAAGCCCTTGACCCCAAGGCCCGTAAGGCCATGTACCAGGAGATCTCCGCCATCATAGCGGATGAGCAGCCGGTTGATTTTCTGACCTTTCCGAGGGGCATCGGCGGCATTTCGAAGAGGGTGACGGGCATCGTGCCGGGCATCAACATGGGCTGGAACTTCCACACCTGGTATTTTCAGTAGGGCAGACTTCGCCCCCTTACGAAAATGTCATTCCGGCCCCCGAGCCGGAATCCAGGGGGAGGAGTCCGGCATCCCTATTCCACCGGGACTGGATTCCCGCTCCCCGCTTTCGCGAGGACAGGTTTCGCGGGAATGACAGAACTGTCATGTTCGAGGGAAGAGGCGTGCTGTTCCTCTGCTGAGGGACTGAGTCCCTCAGCAACACCCTTTGTGTTGACAGCCTTTTCGGGGTGAGCCGTTGAGAAACTACATAATCAAGAGGTTAGCCTATACTTTAGTCATTGCCTGGGGCGTCCTCACCGTGACCTTCGTCCTGCTGCGTCTGGGGCCCGGCTCGCCTGCCGATAAGTACCTGGCCAACATCGCCGCCCGGGGCGGGAATGTGGCGGAAGTCATTGCCAATATCGAGGCACGCTATGGCCTGAACAAGCCGCTGTACGAGCAGTACTGGGACTACCTGGTCAATCTGGTGCGCGGCGACTGGGGATGGTCCACCAGCACCTCCATGCCGGTGATGGAGCTTCTGGCGCGGCACTGGATTTACTCCGCCCAGCTCATCTTGCTCAGCTTCCTGCTCGCCAGCTTCTTCGGTATCGCCATCGGTATTTACTCCGCGGTCAAGCAACACACGCGGACGGACTACCTGGCGACCTTCCTCTCCTTCGTCGGCATATCCATCCCCAACTTCTGGCTGGGGATAATGCTCATCCTGGTCTTCGGCGTCAAACTGGGCTGGTTCAAGACCTACTATGATACCGGCTTGCCCATCTTCTCCCTGGCTAATCTGGAGGCGCTGGTCCTGCCGGTGTTCACCTTGAGCACCGGGATGATGGCGGGCTATACCCGCTATGCCCGTTCGTCCACGCTGGACAACCTAAGGCTGGACTTCGTGACCGCGGCGCGGGCCAAAGGCGTGCCGGAGAGAACGGTCATCCTGAAGCACGTCTTCCGCAACGCCATGCTGCCCATCATCACCATCATACTCTTCGATCTGGGAGCCATCGTCTTCGGCGGAGCCTACCTGACCGAGATAGTCTTCGGCATACCGGGCTTGGGCAGGATCTCCTTCAACGCCATCTTCGCCGACGACTATCCGGTGGTGGTGGCGGTGACCCTCATCGGCGCTTTCCTGGTGCTGGTCACCAACCTGGTGACCGATATTATCTACACTTACCTTGACCCGAGGATCAGGTATGTGTAATTCCTATCCCCATCCTTTCTCTCTCCCACCCCAGCCCGTTCCGTCATTGCGAGGAGTCCGCCGAAAGGGGATGACGAAGCAATCCATCAGTCTTTCCCTCTCTCTTGACGGGAGAGGTTATGGGAGAGGGTGAAGTGAGAGGATCAGGTATGTCTGATTCCCGCCCGCCTGTCACGCTGATGGAGTTGGTGCTCCGCTACCGGCGCCGTATTTTCTTGCTTGCCTTTCTCCTTTACCTGGTCCTGCTTGGCGTGGACTTGGCCACAGAGGGCCGGATTCTGCCGCCGACGGCGTACGCCTATCTCCTGTTCCTCCTCTTGCTCCTGTTCTACGCCCTGCCCCCGCTCTATTCCAGTCGCCGGCTGACGCGGTATTACTGGGAGCGGACCAGGAGGCACCGGCTTGCCCTGCTGGGGCTGGGCTTCATCTTCTTGCTGGTCGCCGTGGCGCTTGTCGGTCCGTTCTTGACCGCCGATCCCACCCGTGTGAACTTCAAGGAGAAGAGTCTGCCTCCGGTGGGCTTCAGCACGGAGCAGTTCACCTTCGACATCACGACGGGCCAGATTGTAACCAAGGAGACACCGGGTACCTGGTCGCATCCCCTGGGTACCGACGGAGAGGGGCGGGACATGGTGGCCATGCTGGTCTCCGGCGCCAGGGTCTCCTTGCAGGTGGGCCTGCTGGCCACCGGCATCGCCATCTTCCTGGGGGTGGTCCTGGGCATAGTGTCGGCGTATCTGGGGGGATGGGTGGACAATGCCCTGATGCGCTTCACCGATATCATGATGACTTTCCCATTCTTTCTCCTGCTCATCTTCATCGTCTATCGCTTCGGCCAGAGCCTCGAACTGATCATCCTCGCCATTGGCCTGACCGGCTGGACGGGCACTGCCCGGCTGGTGCGCAGCGAGGCCCTCTCCCTGCGCACCAGAGACTTCGTGGTCGCGGCCAGGGCATTGGGCGCCAGCGGGACGCGAATCGTCTTCCGTCATCTCATCCCCAATACGGTGAGTACTATCATAGTCATTGCCACCTTATCTATCCCGGGCATCATCGTGGCGGAGTCGGCCCTCAGCTTCATCGGGCTCGGAGACCCCACAGTGGCCAGCTGGGGGCGCACTTTGAGCGCCGGGCAGCGTGCCCTGGATACGGCCTGGTGGATAGCGGTGGAGCCCGGAATCGTGCTCTTCCTGACGGTGCTGGCCTTCAACTTCCTGGGCGACGGCATGAGGGATGCCTTCGACCCCCGGAGCGAGGCGTAGACTGATATGGCGGATGAAGTCATCCTCGAGGTGAGGGACCTGCGGGCCTACTACTTCACGCCGTTGGCGGTGGTGAGGGCGGTGGATGTGGTGACGTTCGACCTCCGCCGGGGCGAGACCCTCTGTCTCGTGGGAGAATCGGGGTGCGGCAAATCGGCCACTGCGCTGGCGATCACGCGCCTCATCGAGGGACTGCGGGGTCGCATCGTGGGCGGCGAGGTCCTATACCACGGAGAGGACCTTCTGACATATCCCCCTGCCCGGATGCGCCGTCTGCTCGGTTCCAGGATAGCGATGGTCTTCCAGGATCCCCAGTCCTCCCTGAATCCGGTCCTCAAGGTGGGTGACCAGATAGCTGAGCCGATGAGGCTCCACCTGGGCATGACGCAGAGGCAGGCGAGGGAGAGGGCCCTCGAGCTGATGAAGCAGATAGGCATCCCTGCGGCGGAGAAGCGGATTGACGATTACCCTCACCAGTTCTCGGGGGGGATGAAGCAGAGGGTTATGGTGGCCCAGGCGCTGGCCTGCAATCCCGAGATTCTCATCGCCGATGAGCCGACCACTGCCCTGGACGTTACCACCAAGGCCCAGGTGCTCGATATCTTCCGCAATCTGAAGCAGCAGAGGATGTCCATTATCTTCATCACCCATGACATGGGGGTGGTGGCGGAGATGGCCGACAGGATTGTGGTGATGTACGGGGGCCGGGTCGCCGAGGTCGGCTCGCTCCTGGATATCTTCGATAAGCCCCAGCACCCCTATACTCAGGCGCTGCTCCGCTGCCTGCCTGACCCCTCCGGCGCAAACCAGAAGCTGGAGTGCATTCCCGGCACTATCCCCGGCCTGGTCGACCCGCCGGACGACTGCAACTTCAATCCGCGCTGTCCCTATGTCATGCCCATGTGCCTGGAGAAAAGGCCGCCGGAGTACGTCACCGCTCCCGGCCGCCGGGTGGCCTGCTATCTTCACCGGGAGTTTCCAGTGTTTGAGGGTCACCCCGTGCCGTTGATGAAGGGGGTCGTCTAAGATTGGTCGCCAATCTTTGTCATTCTGAGTTCGCGAAGCAGAACGAAGAATCCGTGGACTTGGGGCGGATTCTTCGTTGCGCTCAGAATGACAGCACCGAGGGACTCAGAATAACAATTGGACGTTGGTAATCTCAGTGAAGGACGTATTCTTTCCCACTGAGTGAGGGGGACTGTTTGACCACTAACGCTAAGCTCCTCGAAGTGCGCGACCTGCGGAAATACTATCCCATGACCGCGGGCCTGTTGGCGCGTCACATAGGCACCGTCAAGGCGGTGGACGGCGTCTCCTTCCATATGCAGCAGGGGGAGACTCTGGGGTTGGTGGGGGAATCGGGCTGTGGCAAGTCTACCCTCGTCTGGGGTTTGTGGGGGAATCGGGCTGTGGCAAGTCTACCCTCGGTCGCACCATACTCCGGTTGGAGGAGCCGACCACGGGAGAGATCTTTTTCGAGGGGCAGGAGATAACGAAGCTGAACGGAGCTGCGCTGAAGAATTTCCGCCGCAAGGCGCAGATGGTCTTCCAGGACCCCCAGTCGTCTCTCGACCCCCGGATGCGCATCGGCGATTCCATAGACGAAGCCTTGCTCGTCCACGGCCTGGGCGATGAAAAGGAGCGCTGGCGCCGGGTGGAGGAGCTCCTGAAGCGTGTGGGCCTGGAGCCGGAGTATGCTCAGCGCTACCCTCACGAGTTCAGTGGCGGCCAGAAGCAACGGGTCGGCATCGCCCGCGCCCTGGCGGTGAATCCCAGGCTCATCGTCGCCGACGAGCCGGTCAGTGCCCTGGATGTCTCGGTGCAGGCCCAGATACTGAACCTGCTCCAAGAACTGAGGGACGAATTCAAGCTCAGCTATCTGTTCATTGCGCACGACCTGGGGGTGATACGCCACATCTCGCACCGGGTGCTGGTGATGTACCTGGGGAAGATTGCCGAACTGTCGCCCACGCAGGAAATCTTCGCGCACCCCCTCCATCCCTACACCGAGGCCCTGCTATCCGCGCTTCCCATCCCCAACCCTCATCTCAAAAGGGAGCGCATCGTGCTCCAGGGGGACGTCCCCTCGCCGATGAATCCGCCCTCCGGGTGTCGCTTCCACACCCGTTGTCCCAAAGTCTTTGAAATCTGCCCGCACATAGAGCCGCCGCTTATCGAGAAATTCCCCGGTCACTGGGTATCCTGCCATCTCCACCAGGCTCGTAACGTTGTCGGGGAGGAAAGGCCAGGATGAGGGGGCTGTAATAGAGGGGCGCAGCCCTTCTATGGAATATGAACCCCCTCTCTCCTTCGAAGGAGAGAGGGGGCAGGGGGTAAGAGGATGAACCAAGAACACGAGATCGATGTCGTGGTGATCGGCGGGGGCCAAACGGGTGCTCCAGGTCTGCAAGGGCAACGTCGGCAAGAGCGGCTGCAGCGCCTTCGCGGCCGGCTTCTTCAACGTCCCTCTGCCCACCGACGACCTGGATGCCATGTTCAAGGACATGGTCAGGGACGGCGGCTACCTGCGGATGCAGGACCGCGTCCAGGACCACCTGGAGCAGGCCCATCTGGTGATGAAGGACATGATGTCCTACGGGGTGGACTTCGTGCGGAAAGACAGTGGTGAGCTGGAGCGGGTGCCCGGCTGGACCCGCGACCTCGGCCTCATGTTCAACGGTCCCAACCTCATGGAGGCCATGCGCAAAGCTTCCCTGGAGAAGGGTGTGGAGCAGGCCAACCGGGTGATGGTGACCGACTTCCTCACCCACGGCGGGCGGGTCGTCGGCGCCGCCGGCTTCGGTGTTATGAACGGCGAATTCCATATCTTCAAGGCAGGGGTCACTATTCTGGCCTCGGGCATGTGCCGCTACAAGAGCCTTCCGCCCGGCCAGCGCGACACCACTGGCGACGGCACGGTGGCGGCCCTGCGGGCCGGGGCGACGGTGTGCGACACCGAGAGCGACTTCTCGCTCAACAATGCCTTCGTTGCCCACTGGGACATCGGGCCGGGCATGAACATGTATGTCGGCCAGGGGGGCCGCCTGCTCAACGGCCTTGGCGAGAGGTTCATGGAGAAGTACGATCCCATCCGCAAGGACCGCGCCATCGCCGGCATGCGCTGCCTGGCCATGGGGTTGGAGGTCCGGCAGGGGAAGGGTCCTATTTACATGGATCTGACGCATCTCGATCCGGAGCAGGTGGGCCGTATAAAGAAGGCCCTGCCTCTGGCGAGCCTGATGCACCAGAGGGCCGGCTTCCTGGTCGGGGACCGGTTCGTCAAGCCCATCGAGTGGATGATCACCGCCCCCCACGCCCAGGTAGGCCTCGCCGTGGACCGCCGGTTCCAGTCGTCGCTGCCCGGCCTGTTCGCCTGTGGCGAATCGGCGGCGGCCCAGGCCATGACCAAGAGCCTGGGCTGTGCGGCAACCTCGGGGGTGACCGCCGGAGTCGCGGCGGCCCGCTACGCTCAGGAGGCGGGCGAGCCTCAGATTGACCGCGCGCAGGTGGCGGAGATCAGGGAGCGGCTTTACCAGCCCTTGCAGAGGAAGGACGGCATCGAGCCCGACCAGGTGGTGCTGGCCGTTCAGGAGGTCGTTGCCCCCTACACAGTGCTGCTCATCAGGCATGGAGAGCGCATGAAGAAGGCTATTGCGGAGGTGGAGGACATACTGAAGAACCAGGCGCCCCTGCTCCTGGCCTACGACCATCACTACTTGCGCATGGCCATCGAGGCGAGCAGCATGGCGAAGATAGCCGAGCTCCAGCTCAAGAGCGCCCTCTTCCGGACGGAGTCCCGCGTAGCCTTGCGGGAGGACTACCCCTACACCGACAACGTCAACTGGCTCAAGTGGATCAATATGAAACAGGAGGGGGAGGATCTCAAGATAAGCACCGAGGACGTGCCCATGGGGAGGTACCGCTTCCATCCGGAGCGGTCGGAACATCTGCACCCCCTGTGGCAGGCCGCCGAGAATATTGGTGCCATCAATATTGAGAAAGGAGCGGTCTCATGGGCGTAAGGAGAATAGACTGGGAGCTATGCGACGGTTGTGAAGTCTGCGTTGACTACTGTCCCATGGATGTCCTGCGCATGGACAGAGAGACCAACAAGGTCTACATTAAGTACTTGCGCGACTGCCAGGGGTGCTTCCTGTGCGAGCGGGAATGCCCCCAGGACGCTATCTACTGCTTCCCCGTCCGCGAGCGCAGGATACCGCTGGCCTGGTAGGTGTGGGGCGGGCGAAGACAACCCTCATCTGGTCCGGTCACATCTTGCTCCAAGTGGCCTGGTGGTATAGAATATGTGGAGGTAATAAATGGAGGGAAGTATGGTAGTGAAAGTTAATGTTTCTCTGCCTGAACAGGTACTTCAGGACATAGACCGGGCTGCTCGTGAGAACCATACCAGCCGCAGTGCTTTTCTTGTCCTGGCGGTGAAACACTATCTCGAGGAAAAAGAGGAAGCGGCGGCCCTGGAACGCCGCAGGAAAGCTGCCGAGGGAATAGACCGCTTTCGGGAGAAATTCGGTAACTGGGATGCTACGGCTGAGCTGCTCAAGTGGCGCGACAGACACTAGTGCTGGACGCCTCGGTGGGGGTGAAGTGGTTCGCCGCCAGGGGTGAGGATGGCCTGAAACAAGCAATGGACATCAGAGCAAGGTCCCTGTCCGGAGATGTCCAGATTGTCGTGCCAGATCTTTTCTACTACGAGGTAAGCAATGCCCTGGTGCACAAGAAATCCATCCCGGTGCAGGAGGTCGCGCTCGCGATGGGCGACCTGTTCAGCCTCGGCCTGCAGGATGCTCTTTGTGGGCCCGAGCTGATGGTGAGGTCTGTCAATCTGGCGCGGGAGCTCAACATCACGGTCTATGATGCCTGCTACGCTGCCGTGGCCATCAAGCACTCCTGTCCCCTGGTCACCGCCAATCCCAAGTATCAGGGGCGTGCCCTGGGCTGCCAGGTTATCCCTCTTGACGACTGGCGCTAAGGTGGGCCTTCAGTCTTGCTTCTTTCCAGGTAGCCCAGCGCCGCTCCCAGACTGGCACCCACGGCCGTAGCCGAGAAGACCAGCCCCACCATGAGTATGACAGCCGCCACCTGCGGGCTTCGGTAGAGCATCTCCAGCGCGGCCATCATCGCAAGATCGGCGACGATGCCGCCCGCCGCACCGCCCGCTGCCAGGCAACCCGAGCCTCTCCATCCCCTCAACAGCAACCCAAGCATGGCGCCTGCGAAAGCGCCGAAGATACCTCCCGTGATGGCGGTCACCGTGGCTATGACGGCAACGCGTTGCAAGGCCGATAGGGCGTCGAAGGAAATCCAGGAGAAGGCGAGACCCGAGAGCATAAAGGAAACGAGAAATGCAAAAGGAAAGCCGAGGGCGGCGGCGATGGCGATGAGAGGGACTCTCCGCTTCCTCAGAGCCAGGCCCAGGGCCGTGCCCGCTCCTGCGCCGGCTATCAGGAGAGCGAGCGCGAAGACCACCTGAAGCGCTTCGGTCGGGTCTTCCAGATATGGGGCAATGGTCATCACCACCGGCCACCCGATCACGCTTCCGGCAAGCGCACCAGCACCGCATCCGGTAAGTCCCCACAGGGTGAACGCACGAACGCTCTTGCCTTGTGCGGGCGCTATTGGCTCCTGCATGGCGGCCTCCTTTTAACTGCCCTGAGAATACGAGTCCATGTCAGCCAAAGTGTTATTCCCGCCCCGTATTACCGTACGGGGTAGACTCCGGCGGGAATCCAGGGTGGACGTCTGGATGTGGATTGGGGAATGCCCTCAAGGGAGAGGGAAACACTGATGGATTGCTTCGTCCGCTTAGAGTTTGAAGACCCTTCTTGCGTTCTCCCGCAGGACCTTTCTCCTGGTCTCGTCCTTGAGCGGCAGCTCCATGAACTCCTTCTTGCAGCGCGTCGTCCCCAATCCGTTGGTGGCCCAGAAGACTTTGTCCTGACCCCGTCCGTCCATAAAGCGTACCAGAGCCGGGTCCAGGTCTGAGGGCATGTAGGCGCCGATATTCCCGTATACATTGGGGTGTTTCCAGACCATGGATATCCATTCCTGGGTCCAGGGCCAGCCGGTGTGGGTGAGAACGAGGGTAAGGTCTGGAAAATCCATGGCAACCTCATCGGCATACATCGGATGCCCCACTTCGCTCGGGAGAGGTTCTGCTGATTGACCAACCTGTATGCAAATCGGTATGCCCAGCTCAATCCCTTTGATATAGAGAGGGTACATTTTCTTGTCGTTCGGCGCCAGTCCGAAGCTGATGGGGTGCGCCCATACGAACTTGAACCCCAGGTCCTTGACCGCCCTTTCTATCTCCTCGAGACTCTCCATGATTCGGAAAGGGTTGTAACCGGCGCCAGCTACCACCCTGCCTTTGGACTTTTCAGCCAGCTCAGCTAGTGTTTCGATGCTGTAATTGCCCCAGAGCTTCTGATCGTGCCGCGACCATCCTATCATCGGGTCTATCAGGGTGCGCTCTATCCCCACCTCATCCATCTCCTGTAGCATCCCTTCCAGGGAGCCTTTCCCCATCATGGTTACAAGTTTCCATTCCTCCCCGGGCTTGAGCTCCAACCTCTTCAGCACACCGGCAAAGGTGCTGCGAGCCATGATATTGAATTCGTAGATACCGTAAAGCTCTTTGTCTTCCTTCCTCCGGATGCAATAAAAGGGCCGGTTCATTGCATCGATTGCCATAATGTCTTCCATGGCCCTATATGCCGAGCTCGGCGCGGGTGCGCATGTGGTGCAGGAGGCTTTCGCGGGAGATGAGACCGAGAACCTGCTCGCCGTCGGCCACGGGAATGTAGTCCAGGTCGTTCTCTTCCATCCGGGAGAGGACGCTATAGGCGTCGTCATCGGGCTTGACGGTCTTGAACCTGTCTGCCGGAGTCATGGCGTCGCGGGCCGTGGTGGTCTCCCACCGGGTGCGGGGTATGGCTCTGATGTTGCTCAGGGTGATGATGCCTTCCAGCCGGCTATCGGTGGTCACCAGGAAGCAACGCCGGCCTGCCGGGAGTATGTGTTCCCTGACTATCTGCATCAGGGGCATGGACGATAGGACCGCCATGCAGTCCGTGGTCATGACATTGGCTGCCTTGATCGTGAGAAGGGTGTCGCGGAGCGCGACCTGGCGGTAGCTGGACGAGGCGGCGTTCTCGAGGAACCAGCCGATGAAGGTTAGCCATATGCCTTGGAACCAGCTTTGAAGGAGAAAGGCACTGCCGAGGCCTCCCAGGATGAAGAGGTAGCCAACGCCACGGCCGGTGAGCGAGGCCATGCGGGTCGCTTTTCTGTAGTCGCCCCCGGACTTCCACAGGATAGCCCTGAGGACGCGGCCGCCGTCCAGTGGAAAGCCCGGTATCAGGTTGAAGGCGCCCAGGCTCAGGTTGATGTAGGCCAGCCAGTAGATGGAGGATGTGGCTACTTCGATCCCGCTCTGGTGCACCGCCAGCCACAGGGCTCCGAATATGCCCGCGATGACGAAGCTGCTGAAAGGGCCAGCGGCGGCCATGACAGCCTCGGCGCCGGGGCGGTCCGCCTCCTTGGTGATCTTGGCCACGCCTCCGAAGATGAATAGGGTGATGCTGTGCACCGGTATGCCGTACCGGCGGGCCACCAGGCTATGGGTTATCTCGTGCGCCACTACCGAGGCGAAGAAGAGGAGGCTGGTGATTACCCCGCCGACCATTCCCTGCCAGAGAGGCAAGCCCGGCGGGTAGAGGCCACCGAATGCCAGGGAGGTAGTTACCAGGATGAAGATGAAAAACCAGGAGTAGTGCAGCCTGAGGGATATGCCGAAGACCTTGCCGATATTGAATGCGTTATTCATCGGTGAATACCCCGATTATACCCGATTACTCTCATCCCTGTCATTGCGAGGATCCGGAGGCGACGAAGCAATGACAGTTACGGCGTGTAGGCGAAACGCTATCTTCTTGCGAAGCTGTAGCCGATGAGCTTGTAGGCCAGCTTGGCGGCGAGGTAGGCGCAGGAGGTCGGGCCTTCCCGCGGGCAAAGCTCCACCAGGTCGAAGCCGGCCACCCTTTTTTGCCGGGCGACCTCGCGCAGAAGGCGGAGCACCTCGTGCCACCCGAGTCCGCCGGGCTCAGGGGTACCCACGGCGGGCATTATCGAGGGGTCGAAGACGTCCATGTCTATGGTGATGTACACGTCGTCGGAGAGGGCCGATATGATGCCGCTGATATCGGCTTCATCGAGGGGCTTCTCCCCTGCGTAAAAGAGCTTGATGTTCTTAGACTTTATGAAGTCTGACTCTTCTAGGCTGAGGCTGCGCACGCCGGCGGAGACGACCGGGCAGAGTTCCATCACCCGCCGCATGGCGCAGGCATGGCTGTAGATGGTGCCGAGATATTCGTGGCGCAGGTCGGCGTGGGCGTCCAGATGGAGGACGGAGAGCTGAGGGAACTTCTCGCGGTAAGCCCTCACGGCGCCGGTGGTGAGTGAGTGCTCGCCGCCGAGCATGACCACTTTCTTGCCACGGTCGAGCCATCTCAGTGTGTTCTCATATACTCGGTGGAGCATGGCCGCCGGGTTGCCCATGACGGGCTCTATCTCCGGCAGGGTGTGAATGCCCATCTGGTGGACCTCGTACCCCAGTTCCAGGTCGTAGAGCTCGAGGTAGGGTGAAGCGGTGATAATCGCCTGCGGGCCTTCGCGAGCGCCGGTGCGCCATTCCTGGGTGGCATCGTATGGCACCGGCAGAATGACCACGCTGGCGGCCTCGCTACCGGTGCTGTTGAGCGGCATGTCGGCGAGGGGTTCGGAGGTAAGTAAGGTCAGACCTTTCTGGAAGCCAGTTCCTCGGGGAGCTTGATTGGTTTCAAGTCCCTGTCCAGGAGCTGAGTCCTGAAGTGGGTGAGGTGAAGGGTCTGGCGCAGGTCCTCGATGACTCTTTGGGCGTCGAAGTCTTTGCATGAGAAGATGTCGATATTGACCGTGCCCTGCACTTCGAAGGTGTGGATGCTGATGTGGCTCTCGGCGATAAACACAAAGCCCGATACTCCCCAGTCGTCGGGCTTTCCCTGCATGTAGTGAGTGATGTAAGGGGGCGAGATCTTGGTCATGCCTATCTTGCCGGGGTAGGTGTCCAGCAGGTTGCGGATGAACTTCTCGTCTTTGAGGATGCTCGGGTCACTTCCATTCCCGTCAATGATCAGATGCATGTTCTCACCCCCTTTCGCAAATAGTATGCAATGCGATGCTGATGGAAATCGGGATAACCGGTGAATAGACGGCGCACATAATAGCACAAATAGCATGTGGATACAATGGGAAAAGCCTGAAATGTCATTGGCTCTGCGCCCCGATTGCGTCAGGGCGTGCCAATATCATGAGGGATGTGGGAGGTGTAGGGTGGGTGAAGCGCACGCAACCCACCATTTTGAAAGGGTGACGGTGGGGCTAGTAGGCAGTCTCTTCCAGGAGGGCTTTGCGCAGCTCGTTGAGGGCGGCGACGGTGGCGCGGTGTTTGACCTGCTCGCGGTTGCCGGGGAGACAGTGGTAGAACATGCGTGGCTTCGGGCCGGCGATAGCGATATAGACCGTTCCGACCGGTTTATCTTCGATGCTCGTCGGGCCGGCGACGCCGGTAATGCCGACTCCGATATCGGCCTTCATCAGAGAGCGCACCGCCTGCGCCAGGGCGTCCGCTGTCTCCGGGCTCACCGTCCCGAAGCGCTCCAGCAGCTGCCTGTCCACGCCGGCGATGGCCTTCGCCTCCGCGGCGTAGGAGACCACGCCGCCTTTGAAGTAGCTGGAGCTTCCCGGGGTGTCGGTGATGGTGCTGGCAAGGAGCCCGCCGGTGCACGACTCCATGGTGGCCAGTGTCAGGCTGCGGGAGACGAGCAGACGGCCCACCAGCCCCGGCAGCGTCTCGCTGTCCAAGCCCCAGATGTAGTCGTCTCCGATGGCCTGCCGCACCTCCATCTCTCTCCGGGCTACGAGCTCATGGGCTTCGGCCTTCGTCTCCGCCTTGGCGGTGATGCGCAGGTGGATGCCGTCGGTCCGGACGTAGATTCCCAGTGTGGGGTTGGCTGCCTGGAGATGGGTCTTGAGGCGCTCGTTCATCACTGCTTCCGCCAGGCCCAGGGTCTTGAGAGTCCGCGAGAAGATGATGGCGGCGCCGGCCCTCTCCTGGAGCATGGGGAGGACTTCGTCCTCCCACATGCGCTTCATTTCGTAGGGTGGCCCGGGCATGGCCACCAGCACGCGGCCCGCCTTCTCGACCCACCAGCCCGGTGCCGTGCCCTGCATGTTGTGGAGCGCTCGGGCGGAGGGGATGAGGACGGCTTGCTTCAGGTTGCTCAGGGGCATGGTTATGCCCCGGCGGGCAAAGAGCTCTCTGACTTCTCCCTCGAGGACGGCATCTAGCTTCATCTCCTCACCTACGAGCATGGCGATGGCCTGGCGGGTGATGTCAGCCTCGGTGGGGCCCAGCCCTCCGGTGGTCAGGATAATGTCGCAGCGCTCCCATGCCCGCCGCAGCACCTCCGGCAACCGCTCCAGGTTGTCGCCGACCGTAGATATCCAGTACAGGTCGATGCCCAGGGGCGGCAGCTGGCTGGCCAGGTAGGGAGCGTTGGTGTCGGTTATCTCACCGAGCAGGAGCTCCGTTCCGATGGAGATGATTTCGGCTTTCATTTCACTACGCCCTTATTGTGAGGGACTGTCTCAATCGTTGCAACTCCTCTTCGTGCGGAGGACAGAGCTCGGGGCCGCTTTTGAGCTGGGCCTGAATGACCTCCTCCTGCCAGTGGGCGTTGTAGAGGCGGCAGTCCCGGCTTTCGCAAAAGGGGTTGCCGGTGAGGTGATAGAAGACGGCCTGCATGACGTAGCCTTTCATGACTTCCGTCAGCCTCTCATCGTCGTGAGCCAGGGAGCGGTCTTTGAAACGGGTCTCGAGGTCGAGCACGGCGGCGTCGTCCATCCGCAGAGACCGGTAGCCCTGCTTCAGGATATAGTACTCGCGCGGCCTGGCCGGGGCTTCCACCAGACCGCTGGTGGAGAGCAGACACGGGTAGCCGAAGACGGCGACGCGCGCATGGTAGCGGCGGTCGTCATCTTCCCATGTCCCCAGGAGCTGGTTGGTGAAGACGACGTGGAGGGAGTCCAGGCCGCGTTCCTCGCGGGGCATGACCTCAGCGAAAGCGTGCATGACCTCGAAGCCGTCGTAAAGCAGGCCAAAGGCATGACGGCCTGAGGCGCTGAGCCTCCTGCTCTCGTAGCTCACTTCTCCCGGCAGGGGGGTTGGTGGGGCCTCCCGCCGCGAGATGTTCATGATCTTCGCTCTGGCGAACTGCTCTGCCAGGCGTGTCAGCTTCTGCTCCTGCTGCGCCGGCGGCAGGGAGGAAAGGTGCCAGGCGGCGAAGGCGGTCCTGGCCTCGACTGCTACGCCGGGCAGGAGGGATTCGACGCAGGCGGCTAGGGCGGAGATATCCAGCGTGCCGGCTGCCGGCTCGTGGTAGAGATAGATATTGGTTAGCAATCTATCCCCCTGCCCACTTCCCTTGCCAAGGGAAGTGGGGAATAGGGTTTTAAGAGGGGCTTTGTGCCCCTCTTAAACTCTTCCGGGGTGGCTAATGGGTGGCGGTGTGGGTTTGCTTGAGTTGGTGGGTGGCGACCTCGGCGGCCCGTTTGCCGGAGAGGAGCATGCCGCCGAAGGTCGGGCCCATCCGGGGCAGACCGTAGACGGTAGTTACCGCCATCCCGCAGACGATGAGGCCCGGGTGCACCTCGCCGGTGTGCTCGACCACCAGGTCTTCCGACCTCTCGACCCACATGGCGCCGAAGCCCTTCATCTTGATCATCTCTCTGTCCTGCAGCCTCTTCACCACGCAGGCATCGTGGCCGGTGGCGTCGATCACCAGCCTGCATTCCAGGGCTATCGGGTCAACGCAGGTTATCTCTCGCGGCAGGGCCGAGACCGGCGTCCAGTTGATAACGACGCCGGCAACCACGTTGCCCTGGCGTAGGACCACATCATCGAACATGGTCATGTTGGCGAATTTAACGCCCGCGTCGCAGGCTGCGGCAATGAGCTTGGAGCAGGCGTGGGGACCATCGGCTACGTAAAGGCCTTTCGATGCCTCTTCGTAGGGGACGCCCAGCTCATCCAGCACCTTCTGGGCCGGCGCCCTGAAGGTGACCTTGTTCATGAGGTAGCCGCCGATCCAGAAGCCGCCTCCCAGGTAGTTGTTCCTCTCCACGATGAGTACCTTTCTGCCGAGCGCGGCCAGCTCTTTGCCGGCCACTAGGCCGGCGGGGCCGGCGCCGATGATGATGACATCGCTCGAGGCATACTGCTCGAACTGGCGCAAGAAGCCGCCTACTATGGCTTGAGTGACTTCCTTTTCACCGACGGGTGCGAATATGGGCATTTGTTTATTCCTCCTCTTAACGACTTTCTAATATGTCATTCTGAGTTCGCGAAGCAGAACGAAGAATCTACCCCACTTGTGGGGCCGGGGGTTGGATCCTTCGGCCTCCCGACAAGTCGGGATGGTCTCAGGATGACATTGCTGTTTACTAACATTTTGCGGTCGAAAGCCCGAGATACTTCTCTACCAGGGCCATGGCGCAGTACTCCCCGCACATGCTGCAGGCCTCGCTGGTGGAGGGCCGCTCCCCGTGCACCTTACTCACCCGCTCGGGGTCGAGGGCGAGCCTGGCCTGAGCCTCCCAGTCCAGTTTCTTCCTGGCCACCGACATCTCCCTGTCCCATTCCAGGGCACCCTTGACACCCTTGACGATGTCAGCCACGTGGGCGGCGATCTTGGAAGCGATGACGCCCTCGCGTACATCCGCGGGCTCGGGCAGCGAGAGGTGCTCCGATGGGGTGACGTAGCACAGGAAATCGGCTCCGGCGGCAGCGGCCAGGGCACCGCCGATGGCGCCGGTGATGTGGTCGTGGCCGGCGGCCACGTCGGTCACCAGCGGGCCGAGGACATAGAATGGCGCTTCCTTACAGAGGCTTTTCTCCAGCCTTACGTTGGCCTCAATGTGGTTCATGGGCAGATGGCCTGGTCCTTCCACCATAACCTGCACGCCGGCCTCGCGGGCCCTCTCAACGAGTTCGCCCAGGGTGAGCAGTTCCTCCACCTGCGCCCGGTCGGTGGCGTCTGCCAGGCTGCCGGGCCTCATGCCATCCCCCAGGCTCAGTGTCATGTCGAATCGGCGTGCGATCTCCAGGAGGCGGTCGTACTGCTCGTAGAGGGGGTTTTCCTTGTCGTGATGCAGCATCCATCCCAAAAGGAAGGCGCCGCCGCGCGAGACGACATCGGTCACCCGGCTCTGTTTCCGCAGACGGGCGATGGCGCTCTGAGTGACGCCGCAGTGGACGGTGATGAAGTCCACTCCGTCTTCTCCCTGCTCCTCTATCACTCTGAAGAGGTTGTCCACATCCATATCCACGATGGAGCCGTGCCTCTCGATGGCCTGTATGGCGGCCTGGTATATGGGGACTGTGCCGAAGGGCAGGGGGCAAGACCTTAGCAAGGCCCGCCGGATGGCTCTGACGTCGCCGCCGGTGCTCAGGTCCATCACGGCATCGGCGCCGGCTTTGATGGCCGCCTGCAACTTCTCCGATTCCTTGCCGGGGTCGGGGTAGTCAGCGGATGTGCCCATATTGGCGTTGACCTTGGTGCGCAGACCCTTGCCGATGGCGCAAGCGGATAGCCAGGTATGCCGGATGTTGGCCGGGAGGACGATGCTTCCTTCGGCCAGGCCCTTGAGGATGAGGTCGCAGGTCACGCCTTCCTTTCTGGCCACCTCTTCCATGAGGGGCGAAAGGGCACCCCGTCTTGCCAGTTCCTGTTGAGTCATTTGCCTCCAGAAAACATAAAACCACGAGCCGCGCCGGACGCTTCAAAGCTCGTGGTCTGAATCGACTCCGCTTCCTACGCTCGTATTACCGAGATCAGGTTCATGGGGTCAGTCCCGACCGGAGTTGGGACTTCTCAGCCTTAAGCTCCCCCGCGGTGCTTATCCAAGGGGAAATATATCACACGAGGACGGCGAAGGCAAGCGCACATTGAGAGTGCTTATCAATTCGCCATCTTGAAACCTTTGTCATTGCGAGCGGAGCGAAGCAATCCGTGATATCCCTCTCCCTTGACGGGAGAGGGATAGAGCCTGCCCTGAGCTTGCCGAAGGGGTGAGGGTGTACTCCATCGAAGAAGCATCCCCCTCTCTCTAACTCTCCCCCTCCAGGGGGGAGAGGACACAGGGACGGATTGCTTCGGGGCTTAGCCCCTCGCATGGCAGTAAGAACGTTCGGGAGGGGCAAAGGCTGCCTAGGCGGTGCGGGCGGACAGGAGGGGTTTCAGGTCAAGCCGGAGTCCGGGACCCATGGTGGTGGCGATGTAGGCGCTTCGGATGTATTGCCCTTTGGCCCCTGAAGGCTTGGCTTTGTTGATTGCCTCCACTATCGCCGAGAGGTTCTCGGCCAGTTTGTCCGCGGTGAAGCTGGCCTTGCCCAATGTCACATGAATAACGGCGGTGCGGTCCAGTTTGAACTCCACGCGGCCCTTTGTGGCCTCGCTGATGGCGCGCGGCAAGTTCTCCGGCGTGACCACTGTCCCGGCCTTCGGGTTGGGCATCAGACCGCGCCGTCCCAGAACCTTACCGAGCTTGCCGACTTTACTCATGATGTCCGGAGTGGCCATGGCGACATCGAAGTCGATCCAGCCCTCCTCAATCTTTTTTATCAAATCCTCCGCCCCCACGTAGTCAGCGCCGGCTTCTTTGGCCGTCTTGACGTGGGTCGATCCCCATCTTCAGGTGTAGCTCAACCGTCTCATCGAACTTGGCGTAAATGGCCTGTTTGGCCAGTTCGATAGCCTCGCCGGGGGAGTAGGAGCGGGTCGCTTCTACTTTCTTGGCGGCTTCCAGATATTTCTTACCGTGCTTGGCCATGCCTTTACTCCACTTCTATTCCCATGCTGCGTGCTGTGCCCTCGATACTGCGCACCGCCGCCTTGATGTTGCTCGCATTGAGGTCTTTCATTTTCAGCGCGGCGATCTCTTCCAGCTTGGGTCGAGGCAGATTGCCTATTTTCTGAGTGCCGGCTGATTTGCTCCCTTTTTCTATCCCGAGGGCTTTCTTCAACAGGTCGGCAGCCGGGGGTGTCTTGGTGACAAAGGTGAAGGAGCGGTCCTCAAAGACGGTAATCTCCACTGGTACGATGGAGCCGGCCTGGGACGCGGTCTTCTCATTGTATTCCTTGCAGAAAGCCATGATGTTCACACCATGCTGGCCCAGGGCCGGGCCTATGGGCGGCGCCGGGTTGGCCTTGCCTGCCGGTATTTGAAGCTTGATAATTGCCTTTACTTTTTTGGCCATCTTCAGTCCTCTACAGTACTTGTCAACCTCTCAGCTTTAGACTTTCTCAAGTCCCCCTCTCTAACTCTCTCCCTCCAGGGGAGAGAGTATTGCCCTCTCCCTCGACGGGAGAGGGTTAGGGTGAGGGTGGTGAGAAGCGCCAAACCTATCTACAATTTCTCTACCTGCAGCAGGTCGAGCTCCACGGGCGTCTCCCTGCCGAAAAGGCTGAGCAGCACCTTGGCCTTGCCCTTGTCGGGGCTGATCTCGTCGACCACGCCGACGAAATCAATGAACGGCCCGTCGGTCACCCTGATGCTTTGACCCTTGGCGAAGCCGACCTTAACGCGGGGCACTTCGGCGGCCATCTGGCTCATGACCTTGCTGACCTCTTCTTCGGCCAGGGCCTCGGGCTTGTTTTCCCGTCCCACGAAGCCGGTCACGCCGGGTGTGTTGCGCACCACCTCCCACGTCTTGTCATCCAGCAGCATTTGTATGAGCACGTAGCCGGGGAAGACTTTCTTCCTTACGGTGCGGCGTTGACCCTCCCTGACCTCGATCTCCTCTTCCGTGGGCACCACTACCTGCGAGACCCTGTCTACGGCATCCATGAACTTGATGCGTTGCTCCAGGTTTCTCTTTACCCTGTCCTCGTATCCCGAGTAGGTATGAACTACGTACCAGCGTTTTCCGTCGTCAGACATGTTGGATTTGCAGGCTCCTTACCTGCCGAGAAGCACCTTGTTGAACAACTGAGCGAATCCGAAGTCGAGGAGGCCCAGCAACAGGCCCACGGCGAGGGAGACCACCAGCACAATGACGGTCAGATGTCGTATCTCCTTGCGGTTGGGCCAGACCACCTTCTTGAGTTCGCTGTAGGTCTCGGGGAAAATGCGCAGCATTGAGCGTGCAGAAACGCTTTTTCTCAGAGCATCCGGAGAGCGAGATTTCATTGGCTGAACTTGTCCGGCCCCGTGTTCCTATTTTCCTTCTCGATGAAGAGTGTGAGTGCGGCACCGCGGGCAATACCTCTTGAGTTCCAGCCTCTGAGTATCGTTTTTCTTGTTCTTCTCTGTGGTGTAGGTTCTCTCCCTGCACTCAGAACAAGCGAGGTAGATAAGCGCGCGAGCTTCACCCTTTTTGGCCATATTACTCGGTTACCTTGGTGATGACCCCGGCGCCGATGGTCCTGCCTCCCTCGCGGATGGCGAAACGGGAGCCGACTTCAAGGGCAACCGGGTAGATGAGCTTTATCTTCATCTTGATATTGTCGCCGGGCATGACCATCTCCACTCCAGGGGGTAGTTCGATGCTGCCCGTGACATCCATGGTCCGGATATAGAACTGCGGCCTGTAGCCGGCGAAGAAGGGGGTATGACGGCCGCCCTCTTCCTTGCTTAGTACGACCACCTCGGTCTCGGCGGTCTGGTGCGGCTTAATTGATCCCGGTGCGGCGAGTACCTGGCCCCTCTCCACATCTTCACGCTCGATGCCTCTCAGTAAGAGGCCGACGGCGTCTCCCGGCTCGGCGTAGTCGAGAAGCTTGTGGAACATCTCCACGCCGGTGACTGTTGTCCGCTTGGTCTCTTTGATGCCAATGATGTCTATCTCATCCCCTACTTTGACGACACCCCTCTCCACGCGTCCGGTAACCACGGTGCCCCGTCCCTTGATGCCGAAGACATCCTCTACGGGCATCAGGAAGGGCTTGTCCTTGGGCCGGGCGGGGGTCGGGATGTAATCGTCGACGGCGTCCATGAGCTTCCAGATGAGGCCGCACCACTTGCAGTCCCGCTTGCCGCAGCCGCATTCGATAGCTTTGGTGGCGCTGACGTGCATGATGGGGGTCTTGTCCCCGGGGAACCCGTACTTGTTGAGGAGTTCCCTCAGCTCTAGCTCTACCAACTCCAGTAGTTCCTTATCATCCATCAGGTCAACCTTATTGAGGGCGACCATGATGGCGGGCACTTCCACCTGCCGGGCCAGCAGCACGTGCTCTCTGGTCTGGGGCATGGGGCCATCGGGGGCGCTCACCACCAGGATAGCGCCGTCCATCTGGGCGGCGCCGGTAATCATGTTCTTGATATAGTCGGCGTGGCCCGGGCAGTCCACATGGGCGTAATGGCGCTTCTCGGTCTCATACTCCACATGGGCGATAGCGATGGTCATGCCCCTGGCCTTCTCTTCCGGCGCATTGTCGATGGAGTCATAGGGGCGATAAGTAGCCTTGCCAGAAGCGGACAGCACCTTCGTAATCGCCGCGGTGAGCGATGTCTTACCGTGGTCTACGTGACCTATGGTGCCCACATTGACATGGGGTTTGGTTCTTTCGAATTTTTCCTTAGCCATTTTGTAGCTCCTCCTTAAAGCTAAAGCCCACAATCAGATTCGAACTGATGACCCCGTTCTTACCAAGAACGTGCTCTACCTGCTGAGCTATGTGGGCGCTCTATAGCGCCGACCCGTTGGCCCCTGTTTGCCATAGATTATATCCTAAAACGGCCCAGCACCAGAAGTCTTCCGGCGGCCCGGCCATCCCTATTCGCTCTGTTGCACTCCCGGCAGAACCTGCCACTGGAGGGGGTAGGATTCGAACCTACGCAGCCATTTCAGGCGGCAGATTTACAGTCTGCTCCGATTAACCACTCCGGCACCCCTCCACATCCGAGCCCGAGAGGGGATTCGAACCTCCAACCTACCGATTACAAATCGGTTGCGCTACCATTGCGCCACTCGGGCGATATCCCCAGGTTTACCAGAGTACAAACAAAAAAACCAGCCTCATTTAGTACGGCTGGGCAACCTGAGCGGGTCAAGTATATCGGCGTCAGGAACAAAAGTCAAGGCGTTGTAGCTGTTGACTTAAGGTTCTGACGGCAGATATACTTATATGAGTTGGTTTCGGATTTCAACGGGTTGGCTCGCAGTCCCACTGTTTTGGATCCTTCGTTGTCCGGGAGAAGACGTCCACTCTGCCCCGGTGGAATAGTGCACGAGCTTTCTAATTACTGGCGCCGTGGAGCAGAAGGTCCCTTTCTATGACTGTTGGCGTTTGCAGGATCAGGTTGCGCCTGGCGGAGAACCATTCTCTGAAGGGAAAGAGACAGGTGGTGAAGTCCATTGTCTCTCAGGTGAGCAACAGGTTCAATGTCTCCGTGGCTGAGGTGGAAGACCAGGACCTGTGGCAGATAGCCACCATAGCGGTGGCCTGCGTGAGCAACGATGCTTCGGTGGTGAACGAGGTCATGTCCCGGGTGGTCAATTTCATCTCGCAGGGCCGGTGGGATGTGGAGTTGCTGGACTATGAAACCGAGCTTCTGCCCGTTTCATAGCAGTCTGCATGGATACGCTAGCTTTCATACAGCATCTCAGGGCGCTGAGTTTCTACCAGGACCAGATAGTCCACGTTGAGTCCCTGGCGCCCCGCCATGCGTCTTCAGGAGAGTTGGATAGCCCTTTGCCCGCTCCACTCCAGGAGAGGCTGCAGGCGCTGGGCATGTGGCCCCTCTACTCCCATCAAGCCGCCGCTCTCAACGCCCTTCGCCGGGGCAGCAATGTGATGGTAGCTACGCCCAGCGCCAGCGGCAAGAGTCTCTGCTACCACCTTCCCGTCCTGGAGTCCCTGCTGGCCGATAAGCTGAGCCGGGCCCTGTACCTCTTTCCCACCAAGGCTCTGGCGCAGGACCAGAGGCGTAGCCTGCAAGAGTTGGCGTCGCCCGGCCTGCTCCAGGATTCCGACTGTGCCACTTTCGATGGTGATACCGTTCAGGAGATCAGGGCGGAGATCAAGAGGCGGGCGAGGATAGTGATCAGCAACCCCGATATGCTGCATCTGGGCATTTTGCCCAATCATATGACCTGGGCCCGCTTCTTTCAGCACCTGAAGTACGTGGTGGTGGATGAGGCCCACGTCTATCGCGGTGTCTTCGGCTCCCACGTAGCCTGCGTGCTGCGGCGACTGCGCCGCATCTGCTCCCGCTACGGTTCGAATCCCCGGTTCATCCTTTGCTCGGCCACCACGGCCAATCCCGAAGAACACGCGCAAAAGCTGGTGGGTCTGCCTTTCGAGACCATCAAGGACGACGGCTCGCCTTCGGGTGGCAAGCGATTCGTCTTCTGGAACCCGCCCGTCTTCGAGAAGGCCAGGCTGGCCCGCCGGAGCGCCAACAGTGAGGCGGCTCATCTTCTGGCCGCTCTGGTGAGCTATGGCATACGGAGCCTGGTCTTCACCCGCACCCGTAAGCTCACCGAGCTCGTCTACGTGTATGCTGTGGAGGCAATTCCAGGCGGGAGGGAATCCCTCATGGCGCCGGCGGGTATCTTCCCGAGGATAGACGCCGCATCGAGCGTGAGTTCTTCTCCGGAAAGCTCAGAGGGCTGGTGGCCACATCTGCCATGGAGCTGGGGGTGGATGTCGGGGGACTGGATGCCACCGTCCTCACCGGCTATCCGGGCAGCGTGGCCAGTGCCTGGCAGCAGGCGGGGCGGAGCGGGCGGCGGCAGACGGAAGCCTTGAGCATTCTAATCGGTCTGGATAATCCCTTGGACCAGTATTTCATGCGGCATCCCGAGGACTTCTTTCACAAGAGCTTTGAACATGCTCTGATCAATCCCGACAATCCGAATATCTTGAGGGCTCATCTTCTTTGCGCCGCATGGGAATTGCCTCTGGAGGAAGAGGACGAACGCGTATTCGGTCCGCTCTTTGCCCAAACCAAAGCGGAAATGGAAGGGGGGGGGATGTTGCGGCGGCACGGCAGACGGTCGTACATTACGCCTGCGCTATCCTATCCAGCCCAGGGAGTGAGCATCCGCTCCACTTCGGCGCAGCGCTATGCCATCATTGAGTCTGGGCAGGGCGCTGTGTTGGAGACGGTGGACTCAAGTGTTGCTTTCTTTCAGATTCACACTGGCGCCGTTCATCTCCACATGGGCGAGCCGTATCTCATCACCAAGCTCGACCTGCCGTCCCGCACCGCGTATGCTGTGCCCACCGATGTTCCATATTATACGCAAACCAAGGACATCACCGATGTGCGGGTTATCAGGCCGAGGCAGCAGAAGAGGGTGGGAGAGGTCAATGTTTTCTTCGGGGAGGTGAAGGTGACCACCGAGGTGCTCGGCTTCCGGAAGAAAGCCCAGTTCACCGAGGAGGTGATGGGAGAGGAAATCCTTGACCTTCCTGCTCAACGCTTCGATACTATGGCTTTATGGTTTGACATGCCGGCGGAGTCTCTCGACCGGGTGTCCCGGGCGCAGCTCGACCTGGCCGGGGGGCTCCATGCGGCGGAGCATGCCGCCATCGCCATGCTTCCCCTGTTTGCCCTGTGTGACCGCAATGACATCGGAGGGGTGTCCACTCTCCTTCACCCCGACACCGGTCAGGCGCAAATCTTCATTTACGATGCCCATCCGGGTGGTATCGGCATTGCCGAGAAGGGATTTGAGCTGGTGCGCGATCTCTGGCAAGTGACATTGAAGGTTGTCCGGGAATGTCCCTGCGAGGATGGCTGTCCCAGTTGCGTGCATTCGCCGAAGTGCGGTAACAACAACCAGCCGCTGGACAAGAAGGCGGCCGAGCTGTTGCTCGAAGGGCTGCTCGCCTGACTCTGTTATTGGCGTGAGAATCCTCCATGCCCGATTGCAGTGGGCAGCACGAAGTGTGAAAATATCATCCAACCCAACCCGTCATTGCGAGGCCATGCGACGGCAGGCCGAAGCAATCTCGGCCTCTGTCCCTGCAACGTCATCGGCAGAGATTGCCACGCCACGCCTTCGGCGGGCTCGCAATGACAGGATGGGCCGACAGGTGTTTTCATCCTTTGTGGTGCTGGGTTCTCCAGCACGAATGATTACGAAGAAAGGGCTGCGTCTCTCTGTGATGCCCGAAAACAGGTATAGATTTGACAACCGGGCGCTCTATCGTTATTTTTATCATTATTATTAAAAGGGTTGATAGGGTGTTTTCTGTTCAATGCCCTTTGACCGAAGACGTTTTCTCAAGTCAGCCGGTGTCCTGATCGCCTCTGCCGGTGTAGCAGGAGCGCTGCAGGCTTGTCAAAAGGCTATGCCGGCGCCTACACCCACACCTACACCCACACCTACACCCCCGCCAACGCCCATGCCGTCTCCCGCGCCCGAGCCTTTGCGGCCTCGCATAGCGCGTTTGCTGCGCCGGGCGGGTTTTGGCGCTAGTAAGACCGAGCTGGACCGCTTTGCCGCCATGGGGCTTGATGCCACGGTGAGCTACCTGCTGGACTACGAGAAGGTCAGCGACGCGGACCTCGATCTCCGGTTGGAGTCACAGAAGCTTGACCTGAGCAAATTGCCGAACTTGCAGCGATGGTGGACCCTGCGCATGCTCTATACGCAAAGGCCCTTGCTGGAGAAAATGACGCTTTTCTGGCACGGACTATTGACCAGCGGGATAAGCAGAGTCGGCCGGGCCGAGTTCATGATGCGGCAGAACCAGCTCTTCCGCCAGCAGGCCCTGGGGAGTTTCCCCGATCTGCTTAACGCGATATCCCGGGACCCGGCGATGCTCATCTGGCTTGACAGCCAGAGCAACCAAAAGTCGGCCCCCAACGAGAACTTCGCCAGGGAGATCATGGAGCTTTTCACCATGGGGGTGGGCAACTATAGTGAGCAGGACGTGCGGGAGTCGGCCCGGGCGTTTACCGGCTGGTTCCTGCGGCGTAACGAGTTCTCTTTTGAGCCGTCGCAGCACGACAACGGTGTCAAGACCTTCCTGGGGGAGTCGGGGACCTTCTCAGGCGATGACATCGTGGATATTATCATCAAGAAGCCGGCTACCTCGGATTTCATCTGTCGAAAGCTGTTTAGCTTCTTTGGCGATGCGCGAGCTGTTGACTTCGGAGGTCTTTCTGACGGTGGACGAGCGGCGGGTTCGACCTAAAAGCCCGGCGGAACTGGTTGTGGGAATGGTGCGCTCCCTGGGGATCGAGACCGATGCCAGCGGACTACCGGTCCTGATGACGCGCATGGGACAGACCCTCTTCGACCCCCCCAACGTAGCTGGCTGGCCCGGGTCCGCCTGGATCAACAGCTCAACCCTGCTGGAACGGATCAATTTCGCCAACCGTGTTGCCACCGATCGCAAGTCGTTCAATCCGCAGGCGGACCTCGCGAAAGTCGGCGGTACGTCTCCGAGAGAGATTGTGGACTACTTCATCGACCTGTTGCTGGACCGGAATACCACCCCGTCTGAACGGCAGGTCCTCTATGACCGCGCCCGGGATTTTCTGAATACTGGAAACGCTGACGCGGCCGCAAGGGCGGTCGTTTATCTGGTACTGAGTTCACCGGACTACCAATTGGTGTAGGAGACTATAGTTATGGACCGGAGAGAGTTCATCAAGTCTGGATTGACGCTGGTCGGCGCAGGCGCGATGGTCCCCCCGGTCTTCCAGAAGGCATTGCTGGTTCTCCAGCAACAGCCACAGGGGGGTGGTCCGGCAGACGATGGTCGCATTCTGGTTCTCGTTCAGGTGGCGGGAGGCAACGACGGCCTTAATACAGTGATACCCTTCACCGACTCACGCTACTATGAGGCCAGACGTGACATAAGCGTCGCACAGAAGGATGTCCTGCCTCTAAATTCCAGCACCGGGTTCCATCCCGCCATGGGCAAGCTCAAGGAGCTGTGGGACCAGGGAACTGTCGCCATCGTGGAGGGTGTTGGCTATAACAAGCAGAACTTCTCGCACTTTGTTTCTATGGATATCTGGCAGAACGCCGACCCGGAGCTGAAGCTCGACGACGGGTGGCTGGGGCGGTATTTCGCAAAGCGCAAGGACGAACTGAAGCTCCCATTCCTGGGGCTTGCTGTAGGGCAAACCATGCCCACGTCCTTCCGTACGCTGGCTGTGGCGGTGCCATCTGTCGACAGCATCAACAACTACCAGTTCCGGGGTGACGCCCAGGCGCCGGCCCTCAATTCGCCACGTTTTCAGGCGTTACAGTCACTTTACGAGGCCGGCAACGCCGACGCCCCTTACGGGCCGTTGCTGCGCCAGACGTTTCAAGCGTCTGTCACCAGCACGAAGGTCCTTCAGGATGCCCACGCCGGCTACAAAGCGGGCATCCAATATCCG
>JAENJB010000122.1 GCA_016844565.1 Dehalococcoidia bacterium | reverse complement strand
GGCCATCCAGCGTCTATGAGGACGGAGCGCCTCTGGCGCCAGCCTATGTGTATGAGAGCTGCCTGCCCGTCCTGGGAATCTGCTATGGGATGCAGGTCATAGCTCACCAGCTTGGCGGTAGGGTGGCGCCGGCGGGAAAGCATGAATACGGTCACTCGGTGCTGCATGTAAGCGAAGATTCACACCTTTTTCACGGCTTGCCGCCATCGCTCACAGTGTGGATGAGCCACGGCGACCAGATTATCGAAATGCCGCCGGGGTTCCGTGCCATGGCTTATACGGAGAATGCTCCTGTAGCGATAATGGGTAACGACAAGGGCATCTTCGGGCTGCAGTTTCATCCCGAGGTAGCTCATACACCAGATGGCAAGACCATACTGAAGAACTTCCTATTCCGCGTCTGCGGTTGCCAGGGGCGATGGACCCCCAGCAGCTTTGTGGCCGAAAGCACGGCAAGGATCAAGGAGCAGGTCGGGTCGGGGAAGGTCATCTGCGCGCTCTCAGGGGGAGTCGATTCTGCGGTAACAGCGACGCTGGTGCACCAGGCAGTCGGAAACCAGCTGACGTGCATCTTCGTCAACAACGGACTGCTGCGGCGTGAAGAGGCTGAACGCACGTTGCACACCTTTGAGAAGCACCTGAAGATGAATATCATCTATATCGATGCCAGCGAGCGGTTCGTAGGGCGGCTTAAGGGCGTAACCGACCCCGAGAAGAAACGGCGCATAGTTGGAGAGGAATTCATCAGGGTGTTCGAGGAAGAGGCTAATAAGCTGGGCAAGGTGGACTTCCTGGCGCAAGGTACTCTTTACCCCGATGTGATTGAGAGTGTCTCTTCTGTCAGCAAGGCCTCAGCGACCATCAAGACCCATCACAACGTGGGCGGGTTGCCGAAGAACATGACTCTCAATCTGTTGGAGCCCTTGCGGCACCTGTTCAAGGACGAGGCGCGGCAGGCGGGTCTGGTGCTCGGCCTGCCTGAAGAGATGATCCGGCGGCAGCCTTTCCCCGGGCCTGGACTCGCCATACGCATTATCGGTGAGGTGACCAGGGAGCGGCTGGATACCCTTCGGGCTGCAGACTGGATAGTGATGAATGAGATCAAGAAGGCGAAGCTCTACGACCAGCTCTGGCAGAGTTTTGCTGTGCTAACCGATGTCAAGAGTGTGGGAGTCATGGGCGACTTTCGGACGTACGGCTACCTTGTTGCTTTGCGCGCTGTAACCAGTGATGACGCCATGACGGCTGATTGGGCGCGACTTCCTTATGACCTGCTTGCCCGCATATCTAATCGCATTGTCAATGAAGTACCGGGCGTGAACCGTGTGGTTTACGATATCTCCAGCAAGCCGCCTTCGACCATTGAATGGGAGTGAATTGCAGTAAGTGAGAGTGTTGATTATTGGTTGTGGCGCGCGGGAGCATGCCCTGGCATGGAAAATCAATCAAAGCCCGAAGGTCACCGAGCTCTTCGTAGCGCCGGGGAATGCCGGGACTGCCCCGATAGCCCACAATTTGGACATCAAGGCGACGGATATTCATGGGCTACTGAAGGCTGCTCAGCAGTACAAGATCGATTTCACCGTTGTCGGTCCTGAGACGCCGCTGGAGGCGGGCATCGTGGACCTCTTTACGAGGTATCGGCTGCGCGTGTTCGGCCCGACAAAGGCTGCTGCCAAGCTGGAGACCAGCAAGGTCTTTGCCAAGAAGCTTATGTATCAATACCGTATTCCTACTGCTGCGTGGTCGGCCTTCTTCAACCCACAGGAGGCCACGGAATATGTAAAAAGGCAGGAGTTCCCGCTGGTTGTCAAAGCGGATGGTTTGGCGGCCGGCAAGGGTGTGATAGTGGTGAACAACGAGGAGGAGGCTGACGAGGCTATCAGCCAGATGATGGAGAAGAAGGCATTCGGTGAGGCGGGCAGCCGGGTGGTCGTGGAGAAGTGTCTCACGGGTAAAGAGGTGAGCTTGCTGGCTTTCAGCGATGGCTCTACGGTCTTACCCCTGGCGCCAGCTTGTGACTATAAGCGTGCCCTCGATGGTAATCAGGGACCGAACACGGGTGGAATGGGAGCGTATAGCCCGCCCGGTTTCTTTGACGACAAGCTGATCGAACAGGTGAGAAAGGTTGTTCTGGAGGCGACGGTGCGAGGCATGGCTATGGGTGGCACTCCCTATAAGGGCATACTCTACGCCGGGCTCATGCTCACCGATGGTGGCCCCAGGGTGCTGGAATTCAACGTTCGTTTCGGAGACCCTGAGACACAGGTCATCCTGCCGAGAATGAAATCGGACTTGATGCCGCTTCTCGAGGCAGTGGTGGATGGGAAACTGAACGAACAGGTCGTTAGCTGGAGCGACGAGGCGTGCGTCGGCGTGACGCTGGCGTCGGGGGGATACCCGGGAAGCTATCAGACTGGCTTCCCCATCTCCGGTCTGGATAAGATGAAGGATGGCGCGCTGGTGTTTCATGCTGGCACAAAGGTGAGAGATAATGGTGAAGTGGTCACCGACGGCGGCCGCGTGCTCACTGTGGTGGATAATGGCAAGACAATGGCCGAGGCGCGCTCGAAAGTGTACTCACATGTGGCGGAGATAGGCTTCACGGGTTGTTACTATCGCAAGGACATAGCTGCTGAGGGAGCATTGTAGGAGGAGAAGTATGCCTCTGGTCGCTGTAGTCATGGGCAGTAAGTCGGATATGTCGCAAATGCAACCGGCCGTAGACATGCTCCAGCAACTGGGAATAGAGCATGAGGTGTCGGTTATTTCCGCTCACCGCAACCCGGACAAGGCACGAGACTACGCCCTGAATGCCAGGGAAAGGGGTCTCGAGGTGCTTATTGCCGGTGCTGGGGGCGCCGCACATCTGCCAGGCGTGCTGGCGAGCTGGACAACTCTGCCGGTTATTGGAGTCCCACTTCCCAGCAGCGAGATCAAGGGATTGGATGCGCTCCTCTCGATAGTGCAGATGCCCGGTGGTGTGCCGGTGGCCTGCATGGCTATCGGCGCGGCCGGCGCTCGCAATGCTGCTCTGCTGGCAGCGCAAATCCTGGGCTTGAAGCACGACGGCGTGCGGAAGGCTTACGAAGAGTACAAGCGAAGCCTGGCAGGAGGCTGAGGAGAGCGACCGATGATTGAGCGATATTCACGGCCGCCCATGAAGAAGATCTGGACTGACGAAAGCAAGTTCAAGATATGGCTCAAAGTAGAACTGGCTGTCTGCGAGGCTTGGTGTGAGCTCGGGGTTATTCCGAGAGATGCCATCCCGCGTCTGAAGAAGGCGCGCTTCGATGCCGCGCGTTACGAGGGCTTCTTCAAAGAGACGCACCATGATATGAATGCGTTTCTCCGGACGGTGTCCGAGAGTCTGGGTGAGGAAGGACGGTTTATTCATCTGGGGCTTACCTCAAGTGATGTGATGGACACTGCGTTAAGCTTACAGATGAGGGCGGCAGCTAACCTTCTGGCTCGTGACCTGAATGACGCGCTCTCCGTTCTGGTGCAGAAGGCGTTGGAGCACAAGTACACTATCATGATGGGGCGCACCCACGGCGTTCATGCGGAGCCAACAACTTTCGGATTGAAACTGGCCGTCTGGGTCGAGGAAATGAGGCGTCATGCCGCCCGCCTGGCCCAGGCGAAGAGAATTGTCTCGGTGGGCAAGATCTCAGGTGCCGTCGGCACCTACGCCACGGTGCCGCCGGCGGTGGAAGCGAAAGCGTGCGCCCGACTGGGATTGGTCCCGGCCAGGGTATCTAACCAGGTCCTTCAGAGGGACCGGCACGCTCAATTCGTCACCACGCTGGCCCTGATTGCGAGTTCGCTGGAGAAGTTTGCTACCGAGATCAGGGGCCTGCAGCGAACGGAGGTGCTGGAGGTTGAAGAGCCTTTTGCGGAAGGGCAGACCGGTTCCTCAGCCATGCCGCACAAGCGGAATCCGGAGCTCTGCGAGCGCATCTGCGGACTGGCACGTCTGGTGCGCGGCCATGCCATCACGGCGATGGAGAATGTCGCCCTGTGGCATGAGAGGGACATCAGTCATTCGTCCAACGAGCGCGTCATCCTGCCCGATTCCTGCCTGGTGGTAGACTACGCTTTGAATACCTTCATATCGGTTATGAGGGGCCTTGTGGTATATCCGGAACACATGAAGGAGAACCTGGGGATGACACGGGGCTTGGTCTTCTCTCAGCGGGTGATGCTGGCACTGATCGAAAAGGGCCTCAGCCGTCAGCAAGCTTATAAGCTGGTGCAGCGGAATGCTATGAAAGCCTGGCGCGAAAGGATACACTTTATCGACCTGCTGCAGGCCGATAATGAGATTACGGCTAAGCTGCCTGAGAATGAGCTGGCTGGCCTCTTCGACTTAAGCTGCCTGAGAATGAGCTGGCTGGCCTCTTCGACTACCAGTACTTCTTGCGGCATGTGGATAGTACCTTCGAAAGGGTAGGGTTATCAGGTGCCAAAGCGAAGGTGAAGGCAAGGTAATCCACGGGAATCGAGTAACCTGTGCGACTGGCAAAGCGGAATGTACGTGAAGGAGGGTTGAATAATGGCTGACGATTTGCGGGGCTGGCTCAAGAAGATGGAGCAAAGCGAGCAGGTCAAGACCATCGAAGGCGCCGATTGGGATCAGGAGATCGGTGCTATCGAGGCTTTGAATAACAGGAATCCTAATGGCCCGGCGATACTATTCGATAAGATAAAGGGCTCTGCCCCCGGGTTCAGGGTGCTCTGCAGCTCCATCCTCACTCCGTGGCGTACGGCGGTTACCCTGGGACTGAAGCCGGGTCCCACCAGGGACCTGCTAACCCAGGTACGTGGGAAGGTCGCCCAATGGGATGCCAACCTAGAGAAGTTTAAGCCGCAGGTGGTCAAGACCGGGCCGGTGATGGAGAACGTGAAATCCGGCAAGGACATCGATCTCCTGGCGTTCCCCACTCCGAAATGGCGCGGAAAGGATGGCGGTCGTTACATTGGCACGGGTCATGTCATGGTAACCCGCGACCCGGACAATGGCGAAATAAACCTTGGTACCTACCGTGTGATGGTCCAGGACGATAAGACCCTCGGTTTCCATATCGCTCCAGGCAAGCATGGCCGGCTGCACATGGAGAAGTACCACGAGCGCGGCCAAGCCTGCCCGATAGTCGTGTCCATAGGCCACCATCCGCTGGCGTACTGTGTCGGCTGCGTTCCGTTTCCCGAT
>JAENJB010000121.1 GCA_016844565.1 Dehalococcoidia bacterium | reverse complement strand
TGGACCTGATGGGCACCGCCGATGACCCCGAGGCAGTCGTCCAGGCCTTCGTCAACCTGCCTTTCGTGAGACAGGTGCTGGCCAGGGGCCCTACTAGAGCCTCCATCCTCGTCTCCGGAGGGCTTCAGGTGGACCTGCGCTTCGTGGAGCACGATAGCTTCGGTTCCCTCCTCCAGTATTTCACCGGTTCCAAGCAGCACAATATCGACCTCAGGGAGAGGGGGCGGCGCCAGGGGCTGAAGCTCAGTGAGTACGGCATCACCGACATGGCGAGCGGCAAGCTCGAGAAGTTCGCGACCGAGGAAACATTCTACCGGCGGCTGGGCTTGCAATACATCCCTCCTGAGCTGCGGGAGGCGATGGGTGAGATAGAGAGGGCGGAGGCGGCGACGCTCCCCAATCTTGTGGAGGAGGCTGATATGAAGGGCGACCTCCACGTCCACAGCGAGTGGAGCGATGGGCATGATTCCATCAAGTCGATAGCTCTGGCCGCCCGGGAGCGGGGGTACGAGTACATCGCCATCACCGACCACTCTGCCGGACGCGGCATCGCACGCGGTCTCAGCCTGGAGCGGCTGGAGCAGCAGCGGGAGGAGATAAGGCGGGCGAATGCGGAGGTGAAGGGCATCCGGGTACTGGCGGGCAGCGAGGTGGACATCCGCGCCGACGGCAGCCTGGACATGCCTCCGGAGCAGATGGGGAAGCTGGACTTCGTGGTGGCGTCGGTGCACTCGGCGATGGGCCAGGACATGGCGCAGATGACCCGCCGGGTGGTCAAGGCCCTGGAGAGCGGCCTGATAGATGTGCTGGCCCACCCCACCTGTCGTCTGCTCAAGGAGAGGGAGCCGGTAGCGCTGGACATGGAGGCCGTCTTTCAGGCGGCGGCCCGCTCGGGTGTGGCCCTGGAGATAAACGCCATGCCGGACAGGCTTGATCTGAAAGATATCCATGCCTTCCGCGCCCGAGAGCTGGGCGTGAAGCTCATTATCTCCACCGACGCCCACAGCATAGCCCAACTGGGCCTGATGAGGTTCGGCATCGGGGTGGCCAAAAGAGCCTGGTGCGAGCCCGCCCATATCCTCAACACGCGGCCGCTATCGGAGTTCATGTCCCTGTTGCCGCAGCGGGGAAGGGCTGTGTAGGGTGGTCCGGCGACCCTGCCCCCATACTCTCCCCCCTGGCGGGGGAGAGTTAGAGAGAGGGGGACATTCCGCCAAGATCACCCTCACCCCTTCGGCAAGCTCAGGGCAGGCTATGACCCTCTCCCGTCAAGGGAGAGGGAAGACTGATGGATTGCTTCGGGCTTCGCCCCTCGCAATGACTCCTCACCGGTCTCTCCCACGCTCGCTGCTTGAAAAAGAGTGAGGAATTGTGGTTTCATAGAGTAATGGGCAAGACTCGTTCCACCGTTGTCGCCTCATCGGAGCAAAGGGCTAAGGATGCGGAGGCCGTCCGGCACTTCAAGCAGTCCCTCGAGGACGGGAAGAGCTGGTATCCGGCCCTGCTCGAATCGATGGCCTTGTGGGCCAGCCCCGAGGAGGTACACGGAGGGCGTCACTACCGCTACCTGATCGATGGGGAGGCCTTCGACTGGCTGCTGCTGGCCGAGAGATTATGTCAGGGAGTGGAAGGGCTTCCTGAGGAGGACAAAGAGGCTCTCCTCTACTCCTCCAGGCCGCCTGTCGAGGTGAGCCGGGATACCTTCCGCAGGCTCCTCGGCCCCTCCAAGTACCGAGCCTACCTGAACTACTTCTACGGCGTCGTCGTTGAGGAGGCGCTGCTCTCAGAGGTGGAGGCGGAGGTGAGGAAGGAGCAACTCGTCCGCGGTGTCCGGGCCGAGCTGGCGGTCACCGAGGAGGCGTACCGTCGTCTCTATGGGGAAGGTCAGGAGGATCTCCTGCGGCTTTTCTTTAAGGACAAGAGTCGCCGCTACAAGAAGACCATCGGGCTGGAGGAGTGGAAGGAGTTCGCCTACTGGTTGTTCAAGTATCGTCTGAGGCACTCCGAGCGCGCCCGCGTGGCCAGCGATACGCGGAAAGGACTGAGCTGGCTGCACCGGCAGTGGGGAGAGCGGAGACCGCCGTTTCTGTAGGCGGCTCATTGCGAGCCGCCACGTTTGTCATTCTGAGTTCGCGAAGCAGAACGAAGAATCCGCCCCTGTCCGCCGGGGTTACGGTTTCTTCGCCTGATGTCTTGCTCAGGCTCAGAATGACATTTTGGTTACCACTGCCTCAGTTCGATGGTGATGCCGTCGGGGTCCTTTATCTCCGCCCTCTTCGATTTCCCCAGAAGCACCGGTGGGCGGCTTATCGTCACGCCTTTGCCCTTCAGGTACTCCACTGCCTTGTCCATGTCCTCAACCTCAATGGCCATCATCCGGTAGCCGGCCTGGTACGGCGCGGTGGATAGTGGAGCGGGGTCCTTGACCGTAATAAGCTCAATGACGGTGTCTTTGAGTTCCAGGTAGGCTATCTCCAGCATCGGCGGGTTCTCCATCTTGCGCCGGCTCCGGACTTTGAAGCCCAGGACGTCGGTGTAGAAGGCAACGGTCCTGTCCATGTTGGTGGGGACGATCTCCACGTGGTCAATTCGCTTAAACATTGTTCACCTCTCATCCCTGCCTCTCTCTCCTTTCCAAGGAGAGAGAGGGTTGATTTTGAAGAGGGCCATTGGGCCCTCTTCAACGCCCGGTTGTCATTGCGAGGAGGCCCGATGGAATCGGGACGACGTGGCAATCCGTGGTTCTCTTCTCTCCCCTGGAGGGAGAGAGTTAGAGAGAGGGGATAACGGATGGATTGCTTCATTCGCAATGACGGTCATAAATCACCGCCGGCCGGCGGCCTGCTGCCTCGCCAGGCTGACCGTCTTGATGTGTTCCAGGACCTGCTCGTTGCTCCGGTACTTGGACATCTCGTACCTGTCGTGATGGACCATCTCATCGAGAGGCCTGACCAGGCGCGGCTTGGGCTGTTCGACCGGAAACCCGATGCAGGCCATGTCGTAGATGTAGAATTGCCTCGGTATGTTCAGCATGTCATGCAACAGGGCTTGCATGAAAGGCAGGGCGGCGGAGGTCATCCACTGGGAGCCGAGCCCCAGTGACTTTGCGGACAGATGAATCAGGACGAAGGTGCTCGCCAGGCTGGAGTAGAAGTTGGCGTCACCGTAGGTCAAGAGCGGATGAACGAGGAAGGTCTCCTTGTAGCGGGGGTCTCCGAGGACGAGGATCCAGACGGGCGCGCCGGCATAGCCGGGATCGGCCCAGGTGTTGTTCATGTAGGCCGTGGGATGGCGCAGGTCCTCCTCCCTGGCCAGCTCCATCCTCTTCGATACGGTCTGGCTCTGCTTGTGAATCTCGATGATCTTCTGCTGAAGGCCACGGTCCCGGATGACGATGAACTCCCAGGGCTGGGCGTTGGCCCCCGACGGGGCCCAGCGGGCCACCTCGAGGATTTTCTCCACGTACTCGTCGGGCACCGGGTCCGGCTTGAACCGGTGGACGCTTCTCCTGGTCTTTACCAGCTCGTAGAAGTTGTCATAGCTCATAATCATTTTCTTGAACCTCTCTCCCCTGCCCCTCTCTCCTTTTCAAGGAGAGAGGGGGTTGATTTTGAAGAGGGCCCAATGGCCCTCTTCGACTCCCCGCTGTCATTGCGAGCGAAGCGAAGCAATGACGGTAATGGTCTAATGGGCGCCCTCTTTTTGGGGTGTCTGCGGCTTCGGCCTCCGGGTGCGGGTCCGCTCGGCAATGATGAAATCCTCCACCTGCCGGTCGCTCTTGTACTTTGAGCGGTCATAGCGGTCATGGTGGACTATCTCCTTTATCGCTTTCACAGGGCGTGCCTTGGGCTCGTGGGCGGGGAACCCGACGGGCATCATATCGTAGATGATCAGGTCCCCGGGAATGCCCAGCAGCTCCTTGAGCTGGACCGTCATCAGCGGCAGGGCCGTCGAGGTGACCCACTGGGAGCCCAGGCCCAGGGAGCGCGCGGCCAGGTGCATGTAGAGGAAGGCCATGGCCAGCCCCGAGCGGAAGTTGGCCTCGCCGACGCTGTAAAGGGCGCTCAGGATGAACTGCTCCTTGGTCCTCTGGTCGCCGAGGAGCAGAATCCAGACCGGAGCGTCCTTGAATCCCGGGTCCTCATTGGGGTCGGTGTAGGCCCGGTCGGCCCGTAGCGCCTCCTTCCTGGTCAGCTCCATCTTCTTGCCGACGGCCGCTTGCTCCTTGAAGAGTTCGATGATGCGGGCGCGCACCGCCTTGTCCCTGATGACGATGAACTCCCAGTGCTGGGCATTGGCCCCCGAGGGCGCAAAGCGGGCTGCCTCGAGAATCTTGTGGATGTAGTCGTCGGGCACCGGGTCCGGCTTGTACCGGTGGATGCTCCGCCGCGCCTTGACCAGGTCTCACCTCCTCAGATAGCAGCCTCAGAAGTCCCCCTCTCTCTAGCTCTCTCCCTCTAGGAGAGAGCATTCTCCTGTCATTGCGAGGAGGCCGCCGAAGACGGATGACGAAGCAATCTCAAGAGACCTGATGAGATTGCCGCGCCCCGACTTCATCGGGGCTCGCAATGACAAACCAACCATGTTGCAGTGGCGCCATCGGCACTACGTTTTCTCCAGCCCCGCCAGTTGCTTCTCCAGCCTGGCCAGCTTGTCGCGGTATCCGGCCAGCTTCTCCCTCTCTTTGGCCACCAGGTCGGCGGGCGCCCGGGTGAGGAAGGCCTCGTCAGCCAGTTGCCTCTCCAGGCGTTCGCTCTGGGAGCGCAGGACGGCCATCTCCTTCTCCAGGCGTTTTCTCTCCACGTCCAGGTCCACCATCTCCGCCAGCGGCAATACCACCTCGGCCTCCTTCAGCACCAGCACCACGTTTTTGTCCCC
>JAENJB010000120.1 GCA_016844565.1 Dehalococcoidia bacterium | reverse complement strand
CCCACAGCATTGCTCCCGGACTGGACCATCCCGGGGTGGGCCCCGAGCACAGCTATCTCAAGGACACGGGCCGCGCTACTTATGTAGCCGTGACCGATGAGCAGGCTCTCGAAGGATTCAAGGCTCTATGCCTCACCGAGGGCATTATCCCGGCCCTCGAGTCCTCTCACGCCGTTTACTACGCCACCCGACTGG
The DNA here is from genome assembly GCA_016844565.1 of Dehalococcoidia bacterium. Lineage (GTDB taxonomy): Bacteria > Chloroflexota > Dehalococcoidia > JAENJB01 > JAENJB01 > JAENJB01. The sequence continues at coordinate 7,284 of JAENJB010000120.1, read as the reverse complement.
CCAGGGATTTGCCTGCTGAGCAACTGATAGTGGTCAACCTTTCCGGCCGTGGGGACAAGGACCTGGGAATCGTGACCAGAGCCCTTAACATGAAGCTATGATAAGACCGTTTGTTAACAGGCGTTTTAGAGAGGCGAAGCCACTCGACTTATGTCATTGCGAGTCCGCCCAACTTGTCATTCTGAGTTCGCGAAGCAGAACGAAGAATCCGCCCTCTCGTTCTGGAGCTACGGATTCTTCGCCTGATGCTTTGCTCAGGCTCGCAATGACAGGCACCGCCCTATGAGCCGTATTGCCGCCGCTTTCAGCAAAGCCGGACACAAGGCCCTGATAGCCTACGTGACGGTGGGCTATCCCTCGATTGAGACTACTATCGAGATCGTCCCCCAGTTGGCAAGCTGGGGATGTGACATAGTCGAGTTGGGCATTCCCTTCTCCGACCCGATGGCGGATGGCATCACCATTCAGGAGGCCAGTTTCCAGGCCCTGAACCGGGGAGTGACCACCCGTTCCTGCCTCCAGGTCGCCTCGCAGCTCCGCAAGAAGGTAGACATACCGTTGGTCTTCATGACCTACTTCAACCCGGTGATGCAATACGGCACGGAGGCATTCTGCAAGTCCGCTGTGGAAGCTGGAGTCGACGGCCTCATCGTGCCCGACCTGCCCCCGGAGGAAGGAGGAGAGCTCGAGGAGAAGACAAGAGGGCATAATCTGGACCTGATATACCTCCTGGCGCCCACGAGCACCGAAGAGCGCATCTCGCTGGTAGCCCGGAGAAGTCGCGGCTTCATTTACCTCGTGTCCCTGACCGGGGTCACCGGGGCCAGGGCATCGCTGTCAGAGGACCTGGAGGATTTCGTCGCGCGCGTTAGAAGCAAGGCCAGGCAACCACTTTGCGTTGGCTTCGGGATATCAACCGCGGAGCAAGCTAAGCGAGTGGCAAAGGTCGCCGATGGCGTCATCGTAGGAAGCAAGATACTGCAGCTTCTGGCCGATAAGCAGCCTGCTCGACTTCGCACTTTCATTGAGGCGATGCGCGCGGCATTGGAATAGGAGATGTGTTCGCCCTTCGACAAGCTCAGGGCGAACGGATTGCAAACGCTCCCAGTACATCCACGCTCCGGGTCCATTCCACTTGCCAACAGGTGCATTAATGCAATATTATGAACGCCTCGTTCCCTCCCGAGGGAACAGAATATAAGCGCAAAGGAGTAAGGTTGTGGTTGCGAACGTGAAGATCGACTTGACCGAGAAGGAAATGCCCACCAAATGGTACAACATCCAGCCGGACCTGCCAGAACCGCTACCGCCGGTTCTGCATCCGGGAACCCACCAGCCTGTAACCCCGGATGACCTGAAACCCATCTTCCCGATGGCCCTCATCATGCAGGAAGTGACCCAGGAACCCTACGTTGAAATCCCGGAAGAGCTTCAGCAAATTTATCGCATGTGGCGGCCCACGCCTTTACAGCGCGCCTACCGCCTTGAAAAGGCGCTCGATACACCGGCCAAGATTTACTACAAGTACGAAGGCAACAGCCCGGCGGGCAGTCACAAGCTCAACACCGCCCTGGCCCAGGCCTACTTCAACAAGAAGGAAGGTGTGAAGCGTCTCGCCACAGAGACCGGCGCCGGTCAGTGGGGCAGCGCCCTGGCTCTGGGTTGCCAGATGTTCGGGCTCGAGTGCAAGGTCTACATGGTCAAAGTGAGCTACCAGCAGAAGCCCTACCGGCGCATCATGATGGAGACCTGGGGGGCTAAGGTAGTACCCAGCCCCAGCACCGACACTCAGGCGGGCCGCAGCATCCTGGCCCAGAACCCCAATTCCCCGGGCAGCCTGGGAATCTCTATCAGCGAGGCCATCGAAGATGCGGTAACGAGCAAAGACACCAAGTACTCCCTGGGCAGCGTTCTCAACCACGTGCTGCTGCACCAGACGATTATCGGGCTCGAAGCTAAGAAGCAACTCGAGAAAGCGGGGGTGAATCCGGACATCGTAGTCGGCTGCGTCGGCGGCGGCAGCAACTTCGCCGGCCTTGTTCTTCCCTTCATGAAGGACAGGATCAAGAACAAACGGATAAGGCTCATCGCCGTCGAGCCCGAGGCCTGCCCCAGCCTGACGAAGGGCACCTGCGCCTACGACTTCGGTGACACAGCGGGAACAACTCCGTTACTCAAGATGTATACCCTGGGACACACGTTCGTGCCCCCTGGTATCCACGCCGGCGGCCTGCGCTATCACGGTATGGCGCCCATCGTCTCCCACCTCCACAAGCTGGGCCTGATAGAAGTGAAGGCGGTACATCAGACGCCAGTCTTCCAGAGCGCGATCACCTTCACCCGGGCCGAAGGCATTATTCCGGCTCCGGAGTCCGCACACGCCATCAAGGTGGCTATCGACGAGGCGCTGGAGTGTAAGAAGTCCGGCCAGTCGAAGACCATCCTCATCGGCCTGAGCGGGCACGGTCACTTCGACCTCGGCGCCTACGATGAGTACCTGGGCGGGAAGCTGCAGGACTACGAATACCCAATGGAGAAAGTGAAGGAAGCTCTAGTCTTACTGCCCAAAGTGTAAGAAACGACCGGCAAGGGGAGGGCGCCATATCGTGGTGGCGCCCTCCCCCCTCTTCTCAAAGAACAGGAGCACTGGCATGAACAAAGCATCGCGATGGATACCCCTCACTCTCATACTCTTTCTAGCTCTCAGCCTGGCATCCGGCACCTTGGCCTGCAACCTGTTGCCGACTACCCCAACTCCATCTCAACCGCCGGCCGAAGAGCCCGTTGCCCCTTCATCCCCCATCCCTCAGGGCACTCCACCGAATCTGCTCCTGCCCGCCCCGGGCAGCAACCCGGCTCCTGCTCTTCCCTCTATCGCTGCCGTGGTGGAAAAAGCCAGTCCTTCAGTGGTAGCCGTCCATACTGAAACTGTCAGCAGAGACGTCTTCCTTCAGCCGGTCCCCCAGGAGGGCGCCGGATCGGGAGTGATTATCGACCCGTCGGGCATTATCCTCACTAACAACCATGTCGTCGAAGGGGCCCAGAGCATCAAGGTCACCCTGGCCGATGGTCGCACCTTCCCCGTAATCTCGACCCGCCGCGACCCTCAGACCGATCTGGCCATAGTTAGAATCCAGGGTCAGAACCTCCCGGCCGCCCGTCTCGGAGACTCCACCAAGCTGCGCGTGGGCGACTGGGTGGTAGCTATTGGGAACGCCCTGGCCCTGGAGGGAGGCCCAACGGTGACGGCAGGGATAGTGAGCTACTTGGGCCGCACCATCGATACCTCCGGCAGTTCCCAGCTTTACGACCTCATTCAGACCGATGCCGCCATTAACCCGGGCAATAGCGGCGGCCCGCTCCTGAACATGGCCGGAGAGGTCGTCGGCATCAATACCGCCATTGCCGGTACCGCTCAGAACATCGGCTTTTCCATTAGCATCACGCCTGCCTTGAACGTCATTCAAAGCCTTGTCACGGTGGGCCAGGTGGTCAGACCATGGCTGGGGGTTGGCCTCCTCACCGTTACGCCGGCCGTTGCCTCATACTACGAGCTCAGCGTAACCGAAGGGGTGCTGATTACCTTCGTGGAAAGGAACAGTCCCGCGGAGAAAGCCGGAATAGGGGTCGGGGATATCATTGTATCGCTGAACGGTCAGAAGACAGGCACCGCCGATCTACTGAGGAAAGCCGTTCAATCGCGCAAGGTGGGCGAAATAGCATCGATCACTCTTTTGCGTGACAAGGCAGAGCGGACTTTGAGTGTAACGTTGGGCCAAAGCCCACAGTCACCGTAAACGACAGCTATTACGTCATTGCGAGCGAAGCGAAGCAATCTCATAGCATCTCTTGTGAGATTGCTTCGTCGTCCCGATTCACATCGGGACTCCTCGCAATGACAAGAAGCCTTATACCCTCTTCACCGCGAGCTTGACGGCATGTCCGTCGACCTTATGCGTCTCCACATGAGCTTCAGCCGCGGCTTCCCCCTCGACCAGTTCCCGGGACAGGGTCTCCTGCTTTATGTAATCAGCGAAATCGCCCATCACCGCCTTCAGAGGCCCTTCGGTCTGGTAATAGGTGGTGATGTGGTCTGCAATATCGAACCCGGCCGCACGGCGCATGCTTTGCAGGCGGTGGACTACCTCCCGGGCCATCCCACTGGCCTTTAGCTCAGGGGAGAGCTCGGTGAGCACCGCCACCGTGTACCCACCGTCTTCCGCCACGGCATACCAGCGCCTCTAGTCCCTTCTTCTCTCCAGCGCCCTTGACCTTGACCACCACCTTGCCCAGGGGCTGGCGCACCTTGATGCCCGCCCCGCTCCGCGCCGAACGCCCCATGCTGGCCAGCTTCATCACCAGCCTCGTCCCGAACATCAAGTCATCGTCGATTTGAGACAGGTCAGCCACCGGGTAGTCCGCCTGATGAACACTCTCCGGCGCTGCACCGTCGACGGCACGTACCAGATTCTGATAGAGCTCTTCGGCAATGAACGGAGTGAAAGGAGCGAGAATCCGGGATAAAGTGACCAGGCAACGATAGAGGGTGACGTAGGCCGCCTTCTTGTCGGCATCGCTCTCGCTTTTCCAGAAGCGGCGACGGCTCCGCCGCACGTACCAGTTGGAGAGAACATCCACGAAATCCTCCAGCAGGCGCGCCGCCCCGCCGGGGTCGTAGGCTTCCAGATTCTCTGAGACCCCCTTCGTCAAGCTGCTGAGCTCCGAGAGAATCCACCGGTCGAGTTCGGAGTAGCTGAGCGGCTCCTGCACACTGCGAGGATCGAAACTATCGATGTTGGCATAAGTTGCAAAGAAAGAATAGGTGTTCCACAGCGTGAGCAAGAACTTGCGCACTACTTCAGCCAGCTTGTCCACCGAGAAGCGGCGGACGTTGCCCGGGGGAGAAGAGACATACAGGTACCATCTCAAGGCATCCACCCCGTGGGCATTGATCACCTTCCACGGCTCAACCACGTTCCCCCTGGCCTTGCTCATCTTGTCGCCCTTGTCATCCAGGATGTGCCCCAGGCAGATGACATTGCGGTAGCAAGCCCGGTCAAACAACAGGGTAGATAGAGCATGGAGGGTATAAAACCAGCCCCTCGTCTGGTCCACCGCCTCGCATATATAGTCGGCCGGAAAGCGCCCATCCTCCAGCAAGGTGCGGTTTTCAAAGGGATAGTGCCACTGCGCCAGGGGCATGGCCCCCGAATCGAACCAGCAGTCCATGACCTCGGGGACGCGGCGCATGGTACCACCGCACTTGCCGCATTTCAGCAAGATGTTGTCGACAAAGGGGCGATGCAGGTCTTTGGCGCACTCGTCCAGGGAGTGCCCGGCTTTGGCCATGGCCTCCTGGTGAGCCAGCTTCCTCAGGTCATCCGAGCCACCAATACACACCTGGTGTCCGCAGCCCTGGCATTGCCATATAGGGAGCGGCGTTCCCCAGTAGCGCTCCCGCGAGACCGCCCAATCCACGTTGTTCTCCAGCCAGTCGCCAAAACGTCCATGCTTGATATGCTCGGGATACCAGTTGATGTCCTCGTTGGCGGCTACCAGCCGCTCTTTCTTCTTTGTGGTGGCGATGTACCAGCTTCTCTTCGCATAGTAGAGAAGTGGACTATCACAACGCCAGCAAAAAGGATAGGTGTGGCTGATCTTCCCGCTCCGGTAGAGCAGCCCCCTTTGCTGCAAATCCGCAGAAATAACCGGGTCCGCCACTTTGACAAACAGGCCGTCGCCGGGGAAAGGACCGTACACCTTGCCCTGGAGATCGACCGACACTACCAGGTCGAGATTGAAATCCTCCCCAAGCTGGAAGTCCACTTCGCCAAAAGCCGGAGCGATGTGCACGATGCCGGTGCCCTCCTCCATAGACACGAAGCTGCCGGCTACCACGGGATATGTCAAATCGACAGAAAACGGTTGTCGCTGCAAGTGCTGGAAGGCGCTCCGTTGCCCTGTTCCCACGCTTCCGGGATTGTACAGAGGCTCGTACTTCAGCCCGACGAGAGAGGTGCCCTTGAGAAGCCCGACCATCCGGTAGTTTCCCTCAATAGTGGATCCAACCAGCGGCTCAGCCATGATAAGCCTCTCCGGGCAATCCCCTTCTCCGCCCACCTCCACCACCGCGTACTGCACACCCTCCGCCACCGCCAGGGCGGTGTTCCCCGGAAGTGTCCACGGCGTGGTCGTCCAGGCCAGCAGATAAAGTGGACAGGGACCGAGAAACCGGCTGACCTCCTCGGAAACTGCCGATGGTGGGGAAATAACCTTGAACTTTATGTAAACTGACGGGTCCTCTGTATCATCCTTGTAGCCGAGGGCCACCTCGTGAGAACTCAAAGACGTGCTGCACCGCGGGCAGTGGGGCGTGACCCGGTGCCCCTGGTACACCAGTCCCTTGTCCCACAGCTGTTTCACCGCCCACCAGCCAGTCTCGATATAGGTGTTGTCAAAAGTACGGTAGGCATGCGGCATATCCACCCAGAAGGCAATGCGCTCCGTCAAAGCTTCCCAGGCCTTGAGGTAGCGCAGAACGCTTTCCCGGCAGCGCTGATTGAACTTGGCAATGCCGTACTCTTCTATCTGGGTCTTGCTGGATAGGCCAAGCTCCTTCTCCACCTCCAGCTCCACCGGCAGACCATGGGTATCCCAGCCCGCCTGGCGGGGAGCATAGTAGCCCTTCATGGTCTTGTAGCGAGGGATAACATCCTTGAACACCCGCGCTAGCACATGATGAATTCCGGGAGTGCCGTTGGCGGTGGGAGGCCCCTCATAGAGTGTGAAGCGGGGGCCGTTCCGCCGGCCCTCGATGCTCCTCTCCATGATGTTGCTTTCCTTCCAGAAGCGGAGGATTTGCTCCTCCATCTGGGGGAAGTTCACCTTGCTGCCTACTGGCTTGAACACGGAAGGCCTTTCAAACAATGGGCGTTTTAGAGGGGCAGAGCCCCTCTATTAAATATGTCCCCTCTCTCCTTTCTAAGAAGAGAGGGGACAGGGGTGAGGGGTTCCCGAATAGTCCAAGAATTTAGCATGGCAAAGGACAGAAAGTCAAGCTGGCTGGAAGCGGGGCACGGCTTGCGGGCATGTGGCCCCTTGCCCTAAAATGGGGCTAGCGGACTACAGAGTACGGTGCTCAGGCCATTTGCTGAGCCACTTACTGTCATTGCGAGCCCTTCGCCGAAGGCTCAGAGCCTGCCCTGAGTTCGCCGAAGGGATAAACTCCGCGAAGCAATCTCAATAGCGCTTGCAGAGATTGGACAATCCCTATCACTCTGGTCA
>JAENJB010000119.1 GCA_016844565.1 Dehalococcoidia bacterium | reverse complement strand
GCAGTATCCCATCATCTTTTCGCATTCGCCACGGCAGGCCGCGGGCGTTATCGGATTTTCGGCGGCCATTGCCGCCTACGGTCCCTTTATCTTCTCCGGGTTGATCGGTACAGCCATCGCTGCGACAGGCTCCGCGACGCCATTCTTCTGGGGCGCCATCGCCTTCTGGATGGTCGCCTCCGCCATCAACTGGTGGTTCTACACCCGGCGGGGCAAAGAGCGCTGGGACTTCGGGTCAACCTGGGGGACCTGGTCGGATGCCAGGGCGGGAAAAGAGAACCGGCATTAGAAAAGGCGCCCCCGAGTATGGAGCATAGCGGCTGTTTTCCGCTACCCCGGGACGCCTGCAGTGGCGCAGTGCTATACTATACGATGCTACGTAATAGGAAGGACTTCGAACATGGGACGCCCCTGGTGGTACGACAGCTACTGGCAAAAGAAGAAGCCACCACGACGCCGGCTCAGTCCCATCAGCCGGCGGTCGTGGGTATGGATTGGACTGGTGGCGGTTGCCGTATTCCTGGCGGCGGCCGGCACGAACTTCAGTCCGTCCGTGGTTCTCTGGCTCTTGGGTTTTATCACCTACCTCTGCCGTATTCTGGCCCTGGCCATTCTGGTACGGGCGATATTGTCGTGGTTCAGTGTCAATCGCTACAACCTGGCAATTACGCTGCTTGATGACCTCACCGAGCCGGTCCTCTCACCGCTAAGAAGGGCCATCCCTCCGTTCGGGGGGCTTGACTTCACACCTCTCATCGCCATGGTTGTGTTGTATGCTATTCCATCCGGATTCGCTCGCCTCGTGACCCTTTTCTTGCCATAGACAACCACAGTAATGACAACAATGTGCGGGTATTGATTCACGAATCTCCGAAAGAGTACAATCAAGCGCAGTTGCCCTGTTCCCCGGTATAATGCAACAAGAACCATGAAAAAAGTCAGAATAGGCATCCTCACCGGCGGTGGAGACTGCGCCGGACTGAACCCGGCCATCAAGTGGGTCGTCAAAACCGCGCTGGACGAGCGACTGCAGCGAGAGGGAGACACCCAGTACGATGCCATCGGCATCCGTGAGGGTTGGAAAGGGCTAATCCTTGGCGACCCTGCAGGCCCGGACTTCAAGGAGTATGTCGTACCCTTAAGTCAGGAACTAGTGAGGACATGGGATAGACACGGCGGGACGATGCTTGGAACTTCACGGACTAATCCCTATGATCCGAAGAATGACCTGTCCAAGACGGTATTGAGCAATATTGAGAAGCTGGGTCTGGAAGTGGTGATAGCCCTTGGTGGGGAGGATACCCTTGGGGTAGCCTCCAAACTATCGAATGCTGGGGTGAACATAGTAGGCATCCCCAAGACCATCGACAAGGACCTCCCCGGAACTGAGTATACCCTGGGATTCGAGACCGCTCTGAACGTAATAACCGAGGAAGTTGACAGGCTCAGGACTACCGCGGGTTCCCATAAGAGGATATTCGTGGTTGAGACCATGGGGAGGAATGCCGGGTGGCTGGCTCTGGAAGGTGGAGAATCCAGCGGCGCCTATATCATCCTGATCCCGGAGTATGACTTCTCGGTCCAAAGGGTGAATGAGCTGCTACTCGCGGGCAGAAGGGCAGGGAACAGGTACGAAATCATCGTCGTAGCAGAGGGAGCTAAGCCCGCCGGGGGCGCCCAATGTGCAATCCGGAAAGGCGTGGATAGCTTCGGCCACGAGACCCTCGGCGGGATTGGAGAGGCGCTGGCCGCGGAGATCCAGGAGGGCACCGGGCTGGAAACGCGCAGTGTGGTCCTCAGCCACCTGCAGCGCGGGGGCGCTCCGTGCGCTTACGACCGGAGGGGTGAGCTATAAAAACGGTGGCTTCACCACCGTTCCCATCAGCGAGGTCACCGGAAAGCCACGATTGGTGGATGTTGAGACTCAGTACGATGTGGAGAGATACAACGGGCGCCGGAGGATCCTGGCCCCGTAGCGGGAAGGAGCAATATGCCAGCAGTCTCAGTCTCCCATGATGAAATCTACAGCCTGGTTAAAGAGGCTGTCTTCGCCAGGGACGAAGGGGTCAAAGGAAAGCACCGGCAGAGTATTCGGGAGTTGGCTTCCAGCCAGGCCTGGAATCACCTATGAGGTGGCGAGAGCGGTCTTCAGGTCCGCCCTCAAAGGTAATGTCGGTGCTTTCATCTTCGAGATCGCCCGCTCCGAGATAGGCTACACTGCCCAAAGGCCCGCGGAGTATGCAGCCTGCGTCCTGGCTGCCGCCATCAGGGAAGGCTTCAAAGGGCCGGTATTCCTCCAGGGTGACCACTTTCAGGTGAACCGCAGCAAGCATGCCTCCGAGCCGGAGAAGGAACTGGAGGCCATGCGGAGCTTGATTCGGGAGGCAGTCGACGCCGGATTCTTCAACATAGACATAGATGCATCAACTATCGTGGATTTGGAGAAGAAGAGCCTGCCTGAGCAGCAGGAGAAGAACTGCCGGGTGACAGCCGAGATGACCCGGTTCATACGCTCCATCCAGCCCGTGGGAGTAGTCATCTCCGTCGGCGGGGAGATCGGTGAGGTGGGGAAGAGAAACAGCACGGTGGAAGACCTCCGGGCCTTCGCTTCCGGGTATCTCGGCCTGCTGGGCTCGGATGTCAAAGGCATTTCCAAAATCAGCGTCCAGACCGGGACGACTCACGGCGGAGTGGTCCTGCCCGATGGTTCGATTGCGGATGTTGAAATCGATTTTGAGACGCTGGAAAAGCTGTCCCGGGTAGCCCGCGAGGAATACGGCATGTCCGGTGCGGTGCAACACGGCGCCTCAACGCTTCCGGAGGAGGCCTTCGGCCATTTCCCGAGAGTCGGCGCAGTAGAAGTCCATCTGGCTACAGGATTCCAGAACATCATCTATGACAGCCCGTATTTCCCAGGAGAGCTGTCGAATCGAATCCATCGGCATCTTCTAGAGAAGTACGGAGCTGAGAGGAAGCCGCAGGAGACCGACCAGCAGTTCATCTATAGCACCCGCAAGAAAGCGTTCGGTGACTTCAAGAGAGAGCTATGGAGCCTGCCTGACGACCGTCTGAGGAAGATTACAACGGAACTTGAAGCTCGGTTCTCTCTCCTCTTCGAGAAACTAAATGTAGTGGGAACGAGAGACCTGGTCAAGAGGTTCATAGGTTGACCAGACGGATGTACACAGGAGATCAGTGATGAACATTGCAGTCCTACCCCTGGTTTCAAGCATCGTCAGCCTGGCCTTTGCGATAACCGTCCTCGACCAATACTTCGCCCGCAGAAGACCCCACCAGCTCGTGTGGGCGATCGGTCTGTTCATGTATTCTCTGAGTACCGGGACCGAGTTCTGGACAGGCACCTGGGGGCTCGGCGAGACGGTCTACAGACTTTGGTACCTGGTCGGTGCGGTCTTTGTTGCCGCCTATCTGGGAATGGGTTCTCTCTACCTGCTTGCCCGGAGACCGGTAGCCAACATCATCATGGCCGTTCTGCTGATAGCATCCGCCTACGCGATCTTCAAAGTGTTCTCCGCCGACCTTGACCTGACCATCCTGGAGGGACTATCGGGGAAAGCACTACCAAGAGACGTGAGATTGATGACCCCCTTCTTCAACAGCTTCGGTACGTTAGCCCTGGTGGGAGGCGCCCTGTACAGCGCCTGGGTGTTCTGGAGAAAGAAGATCATGCCCCACCGAGTGGCGTCGAACATACTCATCGCCGTTGGGGCCATTCTGCCGGCCTTCGGCGGGACTGCGATGAGGTTTTGGAACTCTCTTACAGCATTCTACATCCTTGAACTACTGGGAGTAGTAATCATCTATATCGGTTTCCTGCGGAGCCGGGAAGTGTTCGGCTTCTACCGTTTTCCTCTTGTTCATGGCTTCGGGAGGGTGTCGGAGAAGCCCTGAGACGGCCGGTGTACATTACATAACTCATGCGCGTCACACGGCGACTTTGTCGATTGGGGGCCGCCAGCCGCCAGGCCTCCTTGACAGCCATTTTCGAGTGCCGCATAATCGGCTGACGATGTGGCTGGTTGTGATCTCCTCTGTCATTCTGCGTCTGAGAGAAACATCAGGCGCATAATCCGCAACCCTCGCGCCTTGCGAGACAGGAGGTACGGCTCCTTTGTCCTCCGCCTACGGCGGATGGCCTCAGGTTGACACATATGTGAGCAGCAATGGTTCAAGAATATGGCGAAAGGGAGGTTATATAGGACATGACAGACAAATCGTTCTTCGAGGTGGTCGAGACAAGAAGGAACATCCGCCGCTACAAACCAGACCCCATTCCCGATGGTCACATAGAGAAGATTCTGGATGCCGCTCGCTACGCTCAGTCCGGCGCCAACGGACAGTCCTGGGAGTTCGTGGTCGTGAAGAATGCCCAGTTGAGGTCCAAGCTGGCACAGATTCTGGCCGAAGAACGGACGGAGTTCGGGACGCCCATTGAGATGAGCCGCGTCCCGGAGATGCGACACCTCGGCTCGACCCGTGGCGCATATGGGGGCCACATTGGCATCAAGATCGCCCCTGCGACTATTATCGTGCTAGGCGACCCGCGCACCTTTCAGGCCACTGTCCTTTGCGCCAACTACCTTTCCGGAGAGTGGGACCATTTCCACATGAACATCGGCAACTGCACCCAGATCATCACCCTGGCGGCCTGCGCTCTGGGGCTGCAGGGCCAGTGGGTCACCACCTTCCGAACCGCGGAAACGAAAATGAAGCAACTCCTCGGTATCCCGGACATCTACCGCATCTATGTAGTTGTGCCAATCGGCTATCCGGACTATGACTCACCGCCACCCTATCGCCGGCCGTTGACCGAGATTGTTCACTATGACAAGTTCGACATGTCAAAGTACAGGACCAGCGAGCAGGTGCAGGATTGGATCAAGGAACTCCGACAACGCACCACGCCTCACTACCACGTCCGGCGTGAACCGGCTTAACGGAGCGCCCGTAGAGGGTAGCTGCGTCATCAGCTAATCTGTGTACTTGAACAGAAGGCCACCTCGGGCATCTGCCCCGGGTGGCCTTCTTCGTTAGAAGAAATATTGATAGCCTTTCGCAGAATCTACCTTTATCTGGTAAAATGTCAAGATAGATGCTCTACTCGGCAGGTCTCCAAACATGAAGCCCGCGTTATTGCTTCTAATGACGATAGCGGCAATAGCCATGTCGACCGCCTGCGGGCAGGCAGACGCAGGCGCCCCACCGGACCAGGATGTCAGAGTGGACGGCGGGTCTTATCGCGACATAGCCCCGATAAAACTCAGGGAGATGCTGGAGAAGAAGGACTTCACTCTGGTCAATGTGCACATTCCCTATGAGGGAGAAATCACAGGCACAGACCTCTTCGTGCCGTACAACCAAATAGAGCAGAACATCACCAGACTTCCCGCCGACAAAGGCGCCAGGATTGTCCTGTACTGCCGTTCTGGTTCAATGAGCACTACCGCCTCGAAGACATTGGTGAGGATGGGCTTCACCAATGTGTCAAACCTCGCTGGCGGTATGATTGAATGGAAGAGACAGGGCTACCCGGTCATCAATACGGCATCCAATTAGAGTCCGTTTGGCAACCGCCACGGGATTGTGCCAGCGCCGTTCGTGATTCAACGAGCCGAGGGTGAACGAACTCGCAAACACGATCTAGACACTGCCCCGGGAACCCTGTCTCCGGGTCACGGTCTCTTTCGCGGCCACAGCCAGCAGGACCATTACCAGTATGAGCAGTCCGGCATTCACCAAGAGCGCCGACTCGTTGCCGGATCTGTCGGCTATCCAACCCAACAGGACCGGCCCGACGAAATAGCCGATGTCACCAAACGTGCGGAGCAACCCCATAGTTATGCCGATATTGCTCCGGCGCGCCATGTCAGCCCCGTAGGCCGTCGTTATGGGATTTGCCAACCCGCTACCCAAACCCATAAGGACACCGGCTCCGACGAAGGCCCCGAAGCCCCTGCTGAAGCTGAACATGACGAGGCTAGCAGCATCAAGGAGTATGCCGGGCACAATTACGGCCTTTCGCCCGTAGTGATCAGAGAGCATTCACGCCGGGACGGTCATGAGCATGTTCATCAGAGAGATGATGGAGAAGGCTACACCCAATTGCCCCACACTCAAGCCAACCTTGTCCCCGGCACCCAATATCGGGAGAATGGTGTGATGCGAGGCGGCCCTGGTGAAGAACAGCATGAGCACCACGGCGCAAACCAGCATGAAGGTAAGATTCGACAGGGCAGGCGCCAAGCCCGTTCCGCCACCTCTGGCACCTTTCTCAGCAGCGCCATGGATACTCGACTCTGCCTTGCCCCCCGAAGTAGAAGTCCATCCTCGGGTCTCGGGCAAGCGAAGGTAGGCCCACACGGCGCTGAAGACGCACAGGACGGTGAGAACATAGAAGGGCACCCTGAAGCCCCAGAAACTGGCAATTATGCCTCCCAACGCCGGCCCGAGCGATGAAGGTCATGGATCCTGTCATGTACATGGCTGACCCGACTCCATACATGACACGATAGGCAATGAGCTCAGGGAAACTTCCGGCCAAGCCGACCAGCAGGCTGGAAACGGCGCCGATAGCCGGGCCTCCCACCAGCAAGATGCGGCGACCGTAGCGTTCCGCCACGATACCTGCCGGCAAATTGACTATCAGGCGCGCCATGCCAAAGGCACCTACAACCACACCAATCATGGCCGTACCCACCCCGAACTCACTGGCGTAGAGAGGCAGAATCGGTGAGATGACACCCTGGCCGAGGAACATGAAGATGGTGGTGACGTACAGAATAGGAAGACTCGGGTTGGACGACAGGGCCCCCGCGAATTCCTTCAGTGAAACCTTGAGCAACTGGCCTCCTACCATATCGGCAAGCCGGGCATCGATTCCCCAGGAAAAGGTCAAGTATAGCACCATTTCACCACCCGGGGAATCGCATTCTCGTACCCAACACGCAAGCTGCGGCAGCCTCCTGGTAATCTGGCCGCCGGAGCACCGAGAATGTCACAAGTATTTGACCTGTCCTTGCAAGATATTACAACTTTGCTATACTTATGAAATATAATTATCAAGAAAATGTCATCCTGAGGCTGTCCTTCCCCTATATGGTAAGGAGGTCGAAGAGCCTGCCCTGAGACTGCCGAAGGGATCCGGCCCGCGATACCCAGGCGGATTCTTCGTTCTGCTCCGTGAACTTCAGAATGACAGGAAGAGTGATTCTCATCCTTAGTGGTACCCGGTACAACTGGTCATGAACGATTGCGAGTCCCGACTTGGTCGGGACTCGCAATAAAGTGAAGTAATAGAGGTGTTGAGATGCCTGAGGAAATCAACCTGATGGTCGGTGGGGAGGCGGGGCAGGGGGTACAGACGATCGGATTCATCCTGGCCAAGACCTTGTCGCGAGCAGGCCTGTTCGTCTTTGCGGACCAGGACTACGAGTCCCGGATAAGGGGCGGCCACAACTTCTATCGGGTGAGAGCCAGCGATAGTGAAGTCCAGGCTCTGACCGAGGAGTTGGACATTCTGATAGCCATCGACCAGAACACTGTCGAGTTCCATCACAGCGAGATAAGGGAGCAGGGTGTCATCATCTTCGACCAGGACAAGGTGCGGGTTGAGGGCAAGAAAGCGAACTTGCTGGGGATTCCTCTGGAAAGACTGTCCCAGGAGAAGACATCGAACAAGCTGATGGCCAACTCGGTAGCTATCGGAGCCGCTATTGCCGTGGGTGGATACGAATTCGCGCTGCTGGAGCAGACACTCAAGGAGCACTTTGCCCATCTTGGCAAGAACATCATCGATGGCAATGTGAAAGCGGCCAGGGCCGGCTACGACCATGCGCGGCAGCAGTTCCCAGGCCTGGTGCGTCACCGAATCAAAGCCCTCAATCAGGCCACCGACATGATGCTTCTGAACGGCAACGAATCGCTGGCCCTGGGGGCCCTGGCGGCTGGCTGCAAGTTCATGGTCGGCTATCCCATGACCCCGACCACCTCCATCATTGAGTACATGGCCGACAAGGGGCGGAAATTCAATGTCGTTGTGATCCAGCCTGAGGATGAAATCGCGGCCATCAACATGGCCGTTGGGGCAGGATTTGCGGGCGTTCGGGCCATGACCGCCACCTCGGGCGACGGCTTTGCGCTCATGACGGAGGGTTATGGTCTGGCCG
>JAENJB010000118.1 GCA_016844565.1 Dehalococcoidia bacterium | reverse complement strand
CGGCTGGGTCGGCGCCGGAGTTTGCGGTGCCGCAGCCGGGCCAGAGCAAGCTGCGAGGGCAACTACCAGGATTAGAACAAGGGACGCAGTGAACCTCATTGTCCGCAATAGCCACCTCCCTACCTGCTGGAACTCTGCTTCAACATTGTACGCCGGGTGTCAACTCACTTCCAGAATTTGCGGCCAGGTTGGCAGCCACGCAATCTCACCCATCGTATGGTCTTAGCCTACACAGAGGTCAGTTCTGTTCAACACTCACTCAGCACGTTTTGTGAGGCCAGTTGTCAATGTCGGCACCAAGAGGCCGGCAGTTCGAGTCTGCCCGCCCCGACCAGTATTTCAAAGTCCTAGTGTGCGGTGTCCAGGATGCCTGGTAAAACTTAGAGGACGATGGGCCTGGTTTTCTTCATTACTAGATACGATACCAGCACTTTCTACCCAGTTTTCAGGTTCTACCATATCTGCTGAACCAATTGGGTCAATAGCCCTCTACCACCGGAGTAATGGTCACTGATATAGCCCTCAAAGGTTCTTCTTCTATCAGCCGGTACCTCGGCGAGTCTTAGTAGCCTGTGTTACTGTTTTCCTAAGCCATTCAAGAGCTTCAGTGTCTTCCTCCCAGAATTGCCCATAGTGTTCCCAGTAATAATAAGCCTCATCCGCGCCTCCCACTGTAACCGCATCCGGCCTCGCTGTCTTCGGCAAGCGATGCCGCACTTTCAGAAGCTCCTTCGCTACCAGTGGCAAATATTCAATAGCCTCTTGAAGGGCTGCATTTGCTTTCTGTCTCTGCCCTAGCTTGAAAAGAGCCAAGGCTCGACCATAGAAAGTCTCAGACATCGCATCGTCAGGGTATTGCTTGGTTATCTTAAGAGCATCTTCAAATCTACCTAGCTTGAACAATGCCTCCACAGCTAGAGCTCGGACTCCTTGATTATCGTTGGGATTCAGGGAAAGTAATTCTTGGAATAGCCTGAGAGCCTCCTCTATTTGGCCATCATTGTATCTGGCTAAGGCTAGTCCGTGAAGGCATCGTAGAAATGGCCTGTTTTCTAGCCACCCCCATTCGAGACGGTCTCTCCCTAACCTAAAATCCTGAGGGAACGCCTTGCGTCCGATGCGCACAGCCTGATCCCAAAGGTCGTTAGATAAACCTCGGTCTGACAAAACCATGGCCAAATGATGGATTGCGTCCAGATGGTCAGGCATCCTGGCGAGGACCGTTCTGAAGAACCTTTCAGCCTGGTCGAGGTTACCTTCCTCGAAAGACTCACATCCGGCATGGAAGTCGTCCACTACCTTGCTATACACATCTGGATAGACAAACTCCCACTCGCTTGGGGCCATTCGAGATAGCTTAAGCATTAAGGTAGCATACTTGCGGAGCTTTGTTCAACCGCTCGCCACAGGAACTTGGGTTCGGGTGCATGGATTACCGCAAGGTAGTCTCTGGTGAACAACATGTACTAATGTTACCCGGGGTCAACAGTCCGCCCTCTTATGTCCTATCCCGAGTGGCTAGTCCGGCGATGTCTTCACTTATCAAGGACTGGAAGTGCAAACTCCAGTTCAACCTGCTTCAGCGTCTTCCTGGTAGGAACCCCCCTCCTCCGTCAAGCCCATGCTCCTATACCAGTTGAGCCGGCTCTTGAAGAAGTCCTCCTTGCTCAGGATGCGCGGCTCGCCGCACTTGTCATGGATGGTATCTTTGAGAAAACGCTTCGGCAGCCTGGCACCAGACACAATAGATTACCGGAACAGCCAGGACCACTTCTGCTTCACCAGCGCTACCTGGGTGGGAGAGAGCTTGATCGATGGCGGGAACTCTCCTTTCCAGTGGAATGGCTTGCAGGCCAGGATGACTCCAACGGAGTGGGTGAGGTCCCCATGACTACGCTTCACCGGCTCCAGCGCCGCGTCCAAGTGGCTCCCCCACCACCCCCGAACAAAGTCCAACGAACCAGCGGGGTCGCACCGCGTTCCCAGAGCCCAGAGCACCTCCGAGACGTTGAAAGGGTCTATGTCCTCGTCAACCACTATTACCCAGCGGCCCATGTAGGCTTCCTCGGCCAGACAGGTAAGCGCCGCCCTCTTGGCGTGTCCACCGTACAACTGCTCCAGCGAGATGATTACCACCGGATAGCCCATCGCCTCCGGCATCTCCCATACGCCCCGTACCCCCGGGATCTTCCTCTCCAGCGCAGTCCATCTCTGGGCCGAGCGCCTGTAGGAAAGCCCCGGACAGCTGGCCTCGAAATTCATCGTGGGCGGCATCCCCAAGATGATCGGCTGGTGGCGGTGCATTATGGCCTTGACTCTGAACGCCGCCTCCGCCCGCGCTCCACTGGCGTAGTATCCCGTCCACTCCCCGAACGGTCCCTCGCTCCTGGACTCCACCTCAGGCGACACAATCTCTCCCTCGAGGGCTATCTCTGCCGTGGCAGGCACGGGCAGTCCCGTGACCGGCCCGGGAGTGACCTGAACGGGCTTTCCCAGCAACCAGCCCGCTTCATCGTATTCTGAGCTACCCCAGGGCGTCTCGCTGGAGGTAGCCACCAGCGTCAGAATGGGGTCCTGCCCGCAGGTGACGACCACGGGGCAGCCCGTGCCCCTTGCCCAGTACTTACGGCGGATGATATCGCCATGCTTGCCTGGCGATATGTATACCGTGGCCACCGTCCTATCATGTACCTGGACGCGGTAGGTGCCAAGATTGACCCACCCCTCATCGGGGTCGCGCATGATGACCGCGCAGCCGGTCCCGATGTACCTTCCGCCGTCGTGGGCGTGCCACTGGGGAGCAGGGAACCGGAGCAGGTCCACGTTATCACCCAGGAGAATGTTCTCCTTGACCGGGGCCTGCTCCACAATGACCGGCGGCACCGGATGATAGGGCTCCCTGAGCCTCCGGCGCCAGTGCTCCACCAGGCCCCGAGCGTCCAGTCCCGGGTCGGCGCCCATGGCCAGCGCGCACCTCTCCCGTGAGGTGAACACGTTGGAGGCCACGCGATACCCCGGAGGATACCCTTTGACCGAATCGAAGACAAGCATGGGCGCTCCCGGTGTGACCGCCGCCACCTGAGTGATCAGTCCTATCTCCTCTTTCGAGTTCACGCCCTCCACTACCCGGCACTCGCCGATCTGCTCAACCTTCCTGATGAAGTCTCTCAGGTCGTCGGGCATCTTCACCCCCTTACGTGGTCTGAAATCTTTGAAAGGGGCTTCGCCCCTACACTTGCATCGCCACTGCCTGGCGCTGGGACAGCCATCGGGAGACGATAGTCAAAGTGGTAAGGGCCACCACCATCATGACCGAGAGCGCGCCGACAACCGGTGTGGCCCCCTCGCGCCATATTTGAAACAGGAGAATGGAGAGAACCTGGGAGTTGGGAGTATACAGGATGGCCGCGGCTGACAACACTCTAGCCGAGAGCAAGAAGAGATAGAAACCTCCGGCTACCAAGGAGGGGAGGATCAAGGGCATGGTAATCCGGCGGAGCACTACCATGAAACCGGCGCCGCCGGTGATGGCCGCCTCCTCCAGCTCGGCTTTGACCTGGGCCACGCCGGCGTGAGTGAAACGCGTAGCTATGGGCAAGAAGCTCGCCAGATAGGCCAGCACCAGGATCCACACCGTGCCATATATGGGGTTGGGGAACTGCAGAAAGACAATCATATAGCTGAGGGCTATGGCGATGGATGGGATGGCATACGGGATAAAGACCAGGCTGTCCAGTACCCGGCTGCCTCTCGGACGGAGGCGGACCACCACCCAGGACACCAGGGTGGCCAGAAGCATGCCGCCGGCGCTGACCACCAGGCAAACTACAGCGGTATTCTTCAGGGTCATCAGCATATCCGAGCGCTCGAAAAGGTACTGGTAATTTTCCAAGCTGAAGCTGGCAAAGGCCTCCCGCGAAGGGGCCTGATAGAAGGGGAGGAAAGAAGCGTACAGCAGGACAAGAAAGGGCAGAATGACCGCCACGAAGAAGAACAACATCATGAAGCCCGTTGCCAGCCACCGCCACCGTCCTAGGTCTATCAGCCGGGGCCGGTAACCCTTGCCCGTGATAGTGGCAAACTGTCCTGCCTTGCCCATCGCTCGCTGGTACAGCAGCAGTCCTATAAAGGAGAGCACAATCAAGACCAGTGCATAGACAAAGGCGTCGCCATAGTGAGGAGGAGAGTACTCCCTTAAAGCGAAATAGATATTGGTGCTGAATACCATGATGCCCTGGAAGGCCCCCATGAGAAAAGGTACCTCGAAGGCATCCAGGGCGCGGACAAACTGCATCAGGGCGATACCGGACATGGCAGGGGTCATCAGCCTCAAAGTTACGCGGAAAAGGGTGGACAGTTTCCCCGCTCCGGCGGTGAAAGCCGCCTCCTCCAGAGAAGGGTCCATGGCTCTCAACGCTGCTCCCAGTAGAAGGAACGTCATTGACGACTGGGACAAGCCCTCTACCCAGAACATGCCTGGAATGGAATAGGCATTGAAAAGGGGCTGGCTGAAGCCGAGGGCGAACCAGGGCTGGTTGAGGAGACCGATTTTCGGACTGATGAGCAGTATCCAGGCCATCGCTTTCAACATGCCCGGCATAATCAGGGGCATGAACATCAGGCCGTACATGAGATTCCGCCAGGGAGCATTCGTCCGTTCCACCAAAAAGGCGATGCTGCCCCCGAATACAAAGGCAACGACCATGGAACCGGCGGCAAACATGAAGCTGTTGCCGAGGGTGAGCAGCGTTGCCGGGTCAGCATAGGCCTGGCGGAAGTTGGCCAGGGTAAAGTTGGTCAGCTTGGGATCGAAAAGGTTCCCGATGGTGACCGTCTTGAAGCTATCCCAGAGCAAGAAGAAAAGTGGCGGCAAGGCCAGCGCCGCCACCAGGATGCTCACCAAGATAAGGGTTATCCTCTGCGTCTCTAGAAGCCCCGCGAGGTTCCACCGCCTTGAGAAAGGCATACTGGACAGGTGCTTGCTCCCTTCGGCCCTTGCATCTGCTAGTGGCGAAGGCGCTCCGCCCGGTGACTTGAAGTTCCGGACGGAGCGCCCATCTCGGCAACAGGTCTAGCGCGCCGGCTTGTAGAGGTCCTCCACCCAGAATTTGGACGACTTGTCGTTGTTCTCCGGGGTCATGAATTCCGCCGGCAAGGGTATCATCTTCACGCCCTCTTTCTGGTAGTAGAGGTAGGTCTTGGTCTTCTTGTTCAGCTCCGGGTCGAAGGCTTCTTCCTGAACGGTATTGACGTAGTCAATGAGCCCTTCATGGATGAAGAAGTCAATCAGTAACTTTGCGGCATTGGGGTGGGGAGCGTTCCTCACCAATGCTATGGAGTCGGGAGCGGAATAGCCGGTGACCGGGGAGATGCCCAGGGGCGCCCCCTTATAGATGTTGTTCAGAGTCCCCTGAAGGGCTGCTATGGTGAACAGGGTCACTTCGCCGGCGATGAGCCTCTCCATCGGCGCCGAGAAGCCGCTCACTTTGGCGGGCCTGGCCTTGTCCAACACCTCCCGCCAGAAGGCAAATGACTTCTCCCATTCGAGGGTCTTCCCGTCTCCAAGGAGGAAGGCCATGCCCATGGGAATCTCGCGGGCAGAGGTGGAGATGAACGCGTTCCCTCGCCACTTGGTGTCCTTGAGGGCATCCCAGGACTTGGGAGCATCGGCCAGGGGGAGGAGCTTGGTATTGAAGACCGGGGCCCGGCCGCCGGCAGCGATATTCCGGAACTGTTTGTGAGGCGGTTGAGATATCCACTTCTCCGAGCCCGGGAAATCGTAGTCCTGCAGGAGTCCCGCCGCCTGGGCCAGAGTCATGTCAACGGTGGGATAGAGCACCACATCCACACTGTAGC
>JAENJB010000117.1 GCA_016844565.1 Dehalococcoidia bacterium | reverse complement strand
TTGAAGACATCCACGGAGTGATCAGCGCAGTGAGGATGAAAGAGATAGCGGGAAATGTGCACCCGTAATCTGATATAATGCAGCGGCAGTTATCTTCAGGAGGGTAGACTTGGCTATTAGTTCTGCGCAGAGGGAAACCCACCGGTCAGTAAGGAAGGCGGACCGAAACAAGCGTATTGTGAGCTCGCTCAAGACATTCATTACCAAAACAAACAAGGCTATTGCCGACGGCGAGCTTGAGCAGGCTACGGAACGGGCGGCTGTAGCCATCAGGGCGCTGGACAAGGCCGCTCAAAAGGGTATCATCCATCCTAACAATGCGGCCCGCCGGAAATCCAGGTTGATGAAGAAGCTGCACGGGTCTGCAGCCAAGCAGAGCACGTCTTCTTAGAGTTGTCAGGAGGCCACTCATTCGGGACAGTTTCTTTTCCGCCGCCCAGAGTATAGACCTCAAGATATCCTCCTCCTGAGCTACCTCCTCCTCTTACTATTGACAAGCGCACTGCCCTTTGATTAAATGTGATAGAACTAATGTTCTTCCCCGGGTAACCAGGCGATGAAAGGAGGCGCCAGTGCGCTCGGTCAAACAGAAGCTCATCCTCGATTTCATTGAGGCCTTCATCGGGGAACGGGGACGTCCGCCTACGGTGAGGGACATCGTCCACGGCTGCGGTCTGAGTTCCACTTCGGTCGCCGACTACCATCTGAATGTCTTGGAGAGTGAAGGGCATTTGCGGCGGGACAAGCATGTGTCCCGGGGTATTGAACTCAGAGGGGGTCGGAGGGCTCGGCCAGGTGTGGCCCTCGTGCCTGTTATTGGACACATCGCGGCTGGTGAGCCCCTCCCTGTGCCGGCGTCTGATACCTGGAGTGTACCGGCAGGCGAGACGCTGGAAGTGCCTGAGGCGCTAATTCGCGGGAAGAAGGGCGTCTACGGCCTGAGGGTGCGAGGGAACTCCATGGTGGACGCGCTTATTGGAGATGGCGATATTGTCCTGATGCAGGCCGGAGTCAGTGTTGCCAACGGGGATACGGTGGCGGTTTGGCTCTTGCGAGAGAAGGAGGCAACTCTGAAAAGGATATATCACGAAGGCAATCGCATCCGCTTGCAGCCTGCTAACAGTCAGATGCAGCCGATTTATGTGCCGGCGGATAATGTCGAGGTCCAGGGAAAGGTCGTGGGCGTCCTGCGCCTTGTGGCTTAGGGGGATACCGGGTCGCGCTTGATTTGATTTTTGCCGGCGGCTCGGTGTAAAGTAGGGTCCGAAGACGACCATGATTCTGACCCAATTTCAGAGCATCGGGCGCGCTCTTTCTACCCGGGGACTCGTCTCTTCTCATAGTGGGAATCTGAGCGTGAGGCTGGGGGAGCGGCTGATCATCACCAAGCGCGGCAGCATGCTTGGGAGCCTGGAAGAACATGACCTGGTGGAGACCGGCATTGACCGGAACGACCGTCACACTCCGCTGGCTTCCACTGAGCTGAACACCCACCGTGCCATCTATCAGCGGACTCCTGGCATGGCCGTTGTTCATGCGCACTGCCCGCACACGGTGGCCCTCTCTTTCACGGAGAAGGTGATTGTGCCAAGAGATTTGGAAGGGATGGGGGTGCTCCAGAAGGTCCCTGTGGTAAGGTTATCCGCTAGTTCAGGCGGAAAGACGCTCGAGGACCTCATTTCCGATGCTCTGAGCGAGTCCCGCATAGTGGTGGTGGAAGGTCATGGCACTTTCGCCATCGGGCAGCTACTTGAGGAAGCCTGTCACGTAACCACGGCACTCGAAGAGAGTTGCCATATTCTGTACTTACTGAAGGCTTCGGGCCCCAGGGCAGCGGTCCGCGGCAGCGGCGCCCGGCTCAGGTCTTGACGAGCTTGGGCAGGCCCGGCAGGCACCAGTTGAGATACTTCTCGTTCTTGCCCTGAATGACAGAGAAGTAAAGTGCGCGTAGCTTGCCGGTGACCTCTCCGATCTTCCCGTTCCCCACCTTTCTGTGGTCGATTTCCAGGACCGGAGTTATGTGGGCGGCGGTGCCTGTGAGAAAGCACTCGTCGGATAGGTAGAGTTCGCTGCGGCCGATGTGTCTTTGCACTGTCTCTATCCCAAGTTCATTCCGGGCGAGTTGCATTACGGTGTCGCGGGTGATGCCGATGAGGATGCTATCGGATGCGGCGGGAGTGACCAGGGTGTTATCCTGCACGAGGAAGATGTTCTCGCCACTGCCTTCCGAGACGTAGCCCGATGAGGTAAGCATGATAGCTTCGTCGTAGCCGTTCTCAATGGCTTCGGTCTTGGCCAGAGCGTTGTTTACATAAAGTCCACACACCTTGGCCCGCGCGGGAATCATGCTGTCCTCCAGCCGCTTCCAGGAAGAGACGCAGACGTGAATGCCTTTGGCGTCATCCAGGTAGGCGGGAAAGGTGGTGACCATCATGGAGAAGTCAGCCTCGAGGCCGTGCAGGCGTACTCCCAGCACCTCCGAGCTCTTGTAGGCGAGGGGTCGGACATAGACGTCCTCGCGGTAGCCGCTCTTCTGCACCAGTTCTGTCGTTAGCCGGCAGAGTTCATCGGCGGAATAGGGCAAGTCTATCTTCATTATCCGGCAGCTATTGAGCAATCTCTTGTAGTGTTCCTGGGCGCGGAAGAGGTAAACCTGCTGTTTCTCCTTGTTCCAGTTGCCTCGGATACCTTCGAAGGCAGCGGTGCCGTAGTGGAGGGCATGGGTCATAATGCCGACTTTTGCCTCGGCGAGAGGCATGAATTGACCTCGGAGGAATGCGTAGGGGGGCATCTATCTTCTCCTTTCCATATGGCAAGAAATGGGGCTAATTTTAAACAGGTGTGAGGAAGAAAAACAAGTCCGACAGCATCCTAGCGCGAAAGCGAGGGGGTATGCAGCCGGTATCCATCACGGTCTGGAGAATCGGGATAGTCTTCCTTCAGTCGTCTGGTCTGCCCGGTCTGAATACTGGTGAAGCCGTATTTCTTACGGAGCTGGTCTACGGTGCGATTGAGACGGGCAGCCTTCTCGTCGGTGAAGTCCCATAGGTGAAGCTGCTGTCCCGGATCCTGAAGAGAACTCACGCCTATGCCGAGCAGGCGGACCCTGGCGCGCCGGTAGTGGAAAGCCCTCGCCAGCAACCGGAGGCCGGCCTCATAGATAGCCTGGTCGGAGTCGCTTGCTTCGGGGATGGCGCACTGGCGGGTGATGGTCTCGAAATCAGAGAAACGGACCTTGATAGTAACGCATTTGGCCCGTTTGGCGTGCTGGCGCAGGTCGGCCCCGACGCGCTCGGCGAGATAGCGGAGGGTCGCTTTGATAAAACCCTCCTCCAGGGTGTCTGCGGCAAAGGTGGTTTCCCGGCTTATGGATTTGGCTTCGCCGGGGGGCTCGACCTTGCGGTCGTCAATGCCCATAGCATGGCGATGAAGCGTTTCACCCCACTGGCCGAGCCGGTTCTTGAGCGCCGCCGGGGGTGTGTCAGCCAGTTGCCCGATGGTGGCAATGCCCAGACCTTTCATGAGGCGTTCGGTCTTTTCGCCGACCCCGGGCATCTTCCCGATGGCAAGGGGGGCGAGAAAGGACCGCTCCGCTCCCTTGGTCACCTCGATCAGCCCGTCGGGCTTGCCGAGGTCGGAGGCAATCTTGGCTACTACTTTGGAGTTGGCGATGCCGACCGAGACAATCAGGTCCAGTTCGCGCCGGACGCGATGCTTTATTTGTTGCGCCATGTGAAAGGCAGAATCAAAGCCGGGGAGCAGGCCGGTTACATCGAGGTAGGCCTCGTCCAGCCCTCCGGCTTCGATGTCGGGTGTGTAGTCTGCCAGGATTCGAAAGAAACCAGCTGACGCTTCCCGGTAGTGGGAGAAACTCCCCGGGATGAAGATGGCGTGAGGACAAAGGCGGTGAGCGGACGCCAGGGGCATGCCGGCGTAAAGGCCGAAAGCCCTGGCCTCGTAGGAAGCTGAGGCCACCACCCCCCGTTTTCCAGGCTGTCCGCCTACAACCACAGGCTTCCCGCGGAGGGATGGGTTGAGGGACTGCTCCACGGAAACGAAGAAAGCATCCAGGTCGAGGTGCAGGATACGTCGGTCCATGTTAATCATGGGCAAGGTCAGCCAGGAGGTCATTTATCTGCTGGCGCAGCTTCTGCGCTTCTTTCCTGGCCGCAGAGGCGAAGTCGGCTCCTGATGAAGCGTACAGGACCTGGCGTGAGGAAGCGATGATAGCTCTTTCGCCCCGGGCGTCTGTGCCGTAGCGCACCGTCAGCGCCAGCTCCCCTCCCTGGGCGCCGATGCCGGGTATAAGAAGCGGCATGTCGGGGCAGATAGTCCGAACTCGTTTCAACTCCTCGGGGTAGGTGGCCCCTATCACCAGGCCGATGTTGCCCCCGGTGTTCCATTCCTGCGCCTTGGCGGCCACTCTTTCGAAGAGAGGGATGGCTTTGTGTTTCCCGCCAGAAGCGGGCCGGCAGAGCAGGTCCTGAAAATCGGCG
>JAENJB010000019.1 GCA_016844565.1 Dehalococcoidia bacterium | reverse complement strand
GGCCGCCCTCTTCTTCATCTGGGGCACCAGGTCGGTGCCGCCGGCGAGAACCCTGGCCTTGCCCTGATGCTTGGCCAAAAGGGCGCAAGCCTCGGCCAGTGATGTGGGTATCAGATATTCGAACTTGGGTAGAGACATCGTCCTTCCGCTCCTTTCCCGGTCAATGGTGGCTTTCTGAGGCAACGAGAATAATAAGCTTGAACTAAAAGCGTTGTCAAGGGCATGTATTGCGAGCGTTCAATGACTAGTCTATGGAATGTGAGCGATGACTTCTATCTCTATCATCCCGTCGTAGCCGAGCTTGTGGACATAGACTAAAGTGCCGGGCACGGCGTCGTAGCTGGTGGGAGAAGTCCCGAACACTTCAGGGTAATTCTCACGCAGCCAGGGTGCCAGGGCCACATAGGCGTCCCCGTCGGTGCAGTACATTCTCTTGAAGACGATATCCTTCAGTGTCGCCCCGGCTTCATCAAGGGCGATTCTTATGTTCTCCATCACCTGCCTTATCTGCGCCTTCAGGTCGCCCCGGCCCACCACGTTCCCTTTCTTGTCCACTGCGATTGCGCCTGCCAGATAGATGGTCTTCCCTCCCTCCACTATGCTTCCGTAGGTATAGGTGAACTTGGGTTGCCAGAGCCCTTTGGGCTTGATAAGAGTTCTTGGCATTCTCTCCTCCCATCGCTCAACTTTGCAGATCTACTTTACCGCATTCGGAAGCCAGAGGGATAGCTGCGGCAGGGCTATAAGGATGGTCACGATAACGGCCTCTGCGGTCAGGAAAAGGCTTGTGCCGCGGAAGATGTCCTCCAGAGGTATGTCGGGCACCACTGCCTTGAGCGCGAAGACGTTCAGTCCTACCGGTGGTGTGAGCATGCCGATTTCGATCAGCTTCATAATGAGGACGCCCAGCCAGATTCCGCTGTAACCGAGGCCGACCAGAGTCGGGTAAACGATTGGGATGGTGAGCACCAGCATGGACATCGGGTCGAGGAACATGCCCAGGGGGACATACATGAGCAGGACAAGCAGTAATATCGCAATCGGAGGCAAGCTGGTGCTGGCAACCGCCTGCTGAATCCTGAAGGGGAGGCCCGCCAGGGTGAGGAAATAGCTAAAGAGGCCGGCTCCGATGAAGAGGGTAAATATCATGGCGGTGGAACTCACTGTTTCCTGGAAGGAATCTCTAAGCCGGTTCCAGGACGAATGCCTCCGTAGGAAGATGATCAAAGCCATGACGAAGGCAGCGAAGGCTCCCACACCGGCAATCTCTATCGAAGTCGCGATGCCGGTGTAGATACCGACTATGATGATGCCGAAGAGCAGAAGTATTGGTAGGATGCCAGGCAGGCTGGCCAGCCGCTCTTTCCAACTGGCCGCGGCGCCCCGCGGGGCCAGATGAGGCGCCTTGAGTGCTATCAGGAAGATCACCAGCGCGAAGACGACCGCAGTAAGGATTCCAGGCACTATGCCCGATATCAGCAGCTTGCCTATGGACTCTCCGGTCAGTATGCCGTAAACGACAAAGCCGATGCTCGGCGGAATCAGGTTGGCAATGGTGCCGGCGCTGGCTACCAGGCCGGCGGCCAGCTTTGGGTCGTAGCCAAACTTCCTCATCTCGGGGACGCACACTTTGCCGAGAGCCGCCGCCGCGGCCGTGGTGGAGCCGCTGCAGGCACCGAAGAGGGCGCTGGCTGCCACCGTCGCTATCCCCAGCCCGCCGGGGAACTGTCCCAGCCACTTGTTGCCTACGTTGTAGGCATCCTTGCTCAGGTCCGCGGCATAGGCCAGCTGCCCCATCAGGATGAACATGGGCACCATCACCAGAAAGTAGCTGGCGATCTTCTGGAGGGGCACTATCTCAAGGGTGCTGACAGCCATGCCGAGGGACTTCAGGAAGGCCATTCCGATGATGCCACAGGCCGCCAGTGAGAAGGCTACCGGCATGCCGAGGGCCAGCAGGACTAAGACCAGGGCGGTCATCAGGATTACCAGCAGCATCGGGTCCATATATACGCCCCTATCTCCTATTGCACCTGGTTTGGTTCTTCATTCCTCTGCTCCCTTCTTGTCCTTTGCTGTTTAGTTTCTCGGAGCGCTCGCAGTTCCCTCAGGAGTTCAAACCAGAGCAAGAGGAATCCAACAAAGAGGCTCGACTTTATCGGCCACGCTGGAAAACGGATGGCGGAAAACCAGAACTCCTTCTGTTGCCAGGACTCCACGGTTGACCTGGCCGCGGCCCAGGTCATGAGCGCGAAGAGCACCAGTCCAACCAACAGGAAGAAAGCCTTCAGGCGTCTCTGCGAACGGCTGGAAAGACGTTGAACAAAGACCTCTACGCCTATGTGCCGTCCCTGGGCCTGAGTGTAGGCGATCCCCATGGTGATGAGGAATACCAGCAGGAAAGTGCTGACGTCTACGGCGCCGGTGATCGGCTTCACGAACAGGTAACGCATGAGCACGTCGGCGACCGTGAGAAGCATAATCAGAAGGAGGCTGCCCATGGCAAGCCAACCGGCCAGAGTGACAATACGCCTTGACCAGCCTGCTTGCCCGGCCCGCGTGCCTTTCAAGTCACCGCCTTTCCCCAAGAGGAAAGCTCAGTCCTGTCCCGGAGAAGACCGGTTATCTGGGGAAGGGATGCACATACTTGGACTTCGCCTCGTACTTCTGGGTCAGGGCGATGTACTTGTCGAGGAACTCTCTGCTGGCAGCGGGCGCAGGCGTCTTTGCGATGGCGCCGTCCCACAGGGCCGGCAGCACTATCTGCTTCCAGCGGGCCACCTCTTCGGGGGGGAGCTTGTAGAACTTCACATTGGCCGCCTGGAAGGCCTTCGTGGCCGTAACGCCTATCTTGTTATATTCATCTGTCACGTGCTCGATGAACTCTTCCTCGTATATCTTGTCAAAGACCTTCTGGATATCAGGGGGAAGCTTCTTCCAGGTATCCAGGTTCATCACACCATAATTGAAGCCCTGTAACCCGCCGGACCAATCTATTATGTACGGCGCCACCTCGTACTGCTTGTACGAATAGATGGCGTCATACGGGAAGCCAATATTGCCGTCAACCACGCCCTTCTGTAGCATCTCGTAGTTCTCGGCAATGCCCGAGGGCACCGGACTTCCGCCAAGCATCCTGATGACGTCGAGGGTGTAACCGGAGCCACGCCATTTCTTTCCCTTTATGTCTTCCATCTTAGTGAAGGGGGCTTTCGAGCCGGCGGCAAGGATATGCGTATTCCAGGCATAGATGAGGCGAACATTCTGCTTGACCTCAAACTCCTCCCTCAAAGGAGCGTAGCTCTTGTACAGGTCACGGAAGGCCCACATGGAGGCATCGCTCGAAGCGGTGAGATAGGGGAGAATAGTCATGCCGCTCAGCGGGAGCTTGTCCGTCAGAAAGTTCACCACCGGGTTGCCGATCTCGGCCACTCCCTTGGAGGCCAGTTCAAGACCCTCACGCGGCCCGCCGAGCTGTCCGCCGTGGTAGACTTCGATCTTCACCCGGCCGTTGGTCCGCTTAAATATCTCCCCTGCGTACCAATCGAGAACACCTCCCTGGACGCTCTCGCGTAGCAAGGCGCTGTGCATCTTCAGGGTATAGGTGGGGGCTGCGGCCGGCTTAGGGGCGCAACTGGCGGCCAGAAGGGATAAGGTGATAAAGAGGCAAACGACGAGGACCGCGGATCCTAGCTTAGGCATATTCTCCTCCTCACTTTATAGTACGTTACGCTACCAGGACGCCCGGATGGGGTCGCCACACTAACCTAAGTAAGACCGGGAAAGCCAGAGAAAAGACCGCTGAGATTCATAACACGAACTTAAGCCCTTTGTCAACCGGTCCGGGACTGCAGGGTCAACCGCCCTTGAGGTACGTCAGTTTCTTGCCGGCTTCCACATTGATTTGCTGGCTCGCGGCATCGTAGGAGACGAGGACAGGCCTGAGCCAGTTGCGGTCGTCTCTCTTGGGGAAGTCCTTGCGATAGTGGGCGCCCCGGCTCTCCTTGCGGAAGAGAGTGACTTCCATCACCGCTCGGCCCACGGAGAGCATAGCCTTCGTCTCGATGACTCCTTTCAGGTCGGCGATGTTCTCGTAGCGAAGGTGATGGGCCGCTTCCTCCAAGGGTTTGAGCATATTCAGTCCCTCCTCGAGCAGGGGGCCGGTCTTCACGGGGCCGGCGCTGCGATAGCAAATCTGCCTTATCTGCTCTTGAAGCTCGCTCGCCCTCTGGTTGCCTTCTTTCTTCACCAGAGCTCCAATCTGGTCCAGTCCATCCTTGATGCTCTTCCTCTCCCCGGCCGGCCCCGCTTTGTCGAGGTCGGCGGCCGCGCTCCTGCCGGCGATGGCCCCGGTGATAAGGCAGGATGGGAAAGGTCCCCAGCCGCTCTCTGCGGCGAAATACCCCGAGGTCACCTCGCCGGCGGCGTAGAGTCCCGGCATGGAGGTCCGGCCGCGGGCGTCGATGGGGATGCCGCCGCGGAAGCTGTGGCCCATGTGGAGGATAGGCACCGGCTTGACGCGCATATCCGTGCCGCTCCTTCTTATCTGCTTATGGTTCCTCTCCGGAAGCTTCTCCCACGCCCTGGTGGGGACCTGGGTCAGGTCCAGCAGGACCGGCCCTTCCTCTGCCTCCATGGCCACAGCGCGGGGCAGCCATTCGAACCTGGTGCTGGAGGGGATGGTGCCTTCCTGGAGGGTGATGTGGTAATGCTTCTGGATGATATCTTCGCCCTTGCTATTGATTATGCGCGCCTTCTCCATGAGAAGCGTGCCCGGGGCGCAATGGACGTACTGGCCGCCGGGAGTGGATAGGCCAACGGGGTAGAAATGGATGAACTCCAGGTTGGAGAGGATGGCGCCGGCCTGGAGGGCGAGCGCATAGCCGTCCCCGAGGACGCTCTTGGAAGTGGTGGTATTCTGGTATATGCCCGCGGCCCCGCCGGTGGCCACGATGGTGGCCTTGGAGAAAATGGATAGCCAGCGTCCATCGTCCCGTAGCCCCGAGGCTCCGATGATGTTTCGATCTTCCTTCAATAGCCCGGTTATCAGACAGTCTTCAACCACCCTGACCCCATCGCTTCGCAGGAGTGCCCCCAGAACGTTAAGGATAATCGCTCCCCCGTGGCCCTGGTCGCTGCCAACGGGGCGATAGACCTTCGTCACACCGTCGTAGCCGTTCTCGGAGAGCATCGGAACGCCCAGATTCTCGATGAGATGGATGCAGTTCAGAGCCTCCTTGTCCACAGCCTCGACCACGGCGGGGTCCTCGATGTACTTCCCCGGCTTGCTGTCATAACCTGGCAAATCCAGCTTCGATTGAAGGTGCCGGCTCTGGAAAGCTGCCAGGGCATAGGCGGTGGAGGCCTCCTTGCCCAGGCCGGCCTTGGAGACGAGGACAACCCGGGCTCCTCCCCTTCCCGCCTCGAGGGCCGCCATCGTGCCGGCGACTCCGGAGCCAATGACCAGGACATCGGTGCTCAGGGACTCTCGTGTCAGCATCGCGGTCTTCCACCTCCCGGAATTCCATATTCGGATCCTGGTTGCCATCATAGAGCTTTTGAATCGAATGGTAAAGGCACGCGGCTGTGTCACTCACCGGGGGATATCTCCGTTCACATCACTCCTTGCGGGTTGGCTTGACACCCGCGTGCAGTGAGACATACCATGGGTGCCGAGACCGGATGGGATGAGAGAGCTTCACTCTGAGTTGAAATGGTAAAGCAGTCTTGGATTGATTGACAATGGAGGTACCGCTTCATGAATAGGCCGAGGGTAGTTGTTGTCGGTGGAGGTTTTGCCGGATGTGCAGCTGCTGTATCGGCTGCCAAAGCGGGTGCGGAGGTTGTCTTGCTGGAGCGGATGGACTTCGTGATTGCCAGCGGCGTCAGGGCGGGGCGGATGAACTACAATGGCAAGCTGGTTGCCGCTGAGGAAGCCAAGGCCCTGGGTGGGGGAGAAATCTTCGAGGCTCTGGAATCTATCGTTCTGCATCGCGCCAATATCGTGGACGAAGCTTCCGGTTATGTGTACAACGTTATTGCGGCAGAGCCTATAGTGCGCCGGGTGGTGCAGGTCGCCGGCGTTGACTTGCGCCTGGAGCACCGGGTAACCGATGTGACGAGGGAGGATGGCAGGCTCAAGGCTGTAAGGGTAGGCCGGAAAGGGCTGGTAGAGGGGGATACTTTTGTGGATTGCTCCGGGGGAGCCGGGGGGGTAAGCATATGTGCCCGGTACGGTGGTGCGTGCGCCATGTGTGTAACTCACCGCTGCCCCACTTTCGGCGACCGGGTGAGCATCGCCACCAAAGCCGGGGCGCCGGAGATGGTGCTCCGCCGTCCCGATGGAACGCCCGGCCACGTCGAGGCGGGCATGTCTCTGTATAAGGCAAGCCTGGACCCGGTGCTGCTAACCCGTCTGGAGAAGGAGGGGGCGATCAGCATCCCCCTGCCTCGCGAGCTCATTGACGCTACGCAGCTTTACAGTATTGGCGGTGTTCGCAGCCAGCGTCAGATGGAGCATCTTAACCTGGTGGATATTGGCGTTGTCGCCAAGTGCGTGGGCAATGGCGCGATGACGCCGGATCAACTGCGGAAGATACCGGGTTTAGAGAGAGCAGTCGTGGAAAACCCGATGGGCATGGGCAGAGGTAACAAGATAAATTGTATCTCGATGGCTCCTCGTGAGGACACCCTGCGAGTCAAAGGCTATGTCAACCTCTTTGCCGCCGGCCAGAAGGCAGGCCCGATGGGTGGCATTGCCGAGGTGATAGTGACGGGCATCCTGGCCGGCCACAACGCTGCGCGCGCTGCCGCCGGTAAGGAACTGGTGACCTTGCCGCGAAGCACTGCTATTGGAGACTTCATCAGCTTCACCGGTGAGATGATGGATATCCCCGGTAGCCTGAACCTGCAATACTCGTTCGCCCATCTGGATTATTTTGAAAAGATGAAGCAAAGCGGGCTTTATACTACTGATATCAGGGCGATTCACCGGAGGATAAAGGACCTGGGTCTGACAGGGGTCCTGGCGCAGAAGCTAATCTGACCGGGAACAGAAGCCTCTAGCCAGTGTGTTTTGTTTTCTTAAGATATTGACTTTTGGGCAGAGTTGCTCTAATCTTTTCGTATCATCAGAAACGAGAGATTGGGTTTCCACTCTTTCAGCATCCAGAACGTATAGAGGAGGTCGGGTTAATGAGAAGTTTCGTCTACTGGTTAGGAAGCATTGTCTTGGTCTTTAGCCTTTTCTTTTCTGCTTGTGCTCCCAAAGCCGCTCCCGCTGCAACTGGGCCGACTGCTCCCAGCCCTGCGCCATCGCCGCAGCCGGCGCCGGCCGCTCCGGCCAGCGAGTGGGACAAGATCGTGGCGGCAGCCACCAAAGAGGGCACGGTCACCCTCTACAACGTGCTGGGGGCGAGCTGGGCGCCCGCTCTGCAGGAGGCCATGAACAAGTACAAAATCAAGGTGGAGATTATCTCAGGCAACGGTGCGGCGCTGGAACTGAAGGTCGAGACGGAACAGCGGGCGAAAGCCATGTTCGCCGACATCTTCATCAGCGGCTGGACAAACAACCTTAACCTGCTGAAGAAGGAGTACACAGAGACCGTTAACGATGCCCTCCTCCCCGAACTGAAATCCAAGGCGGTATGGAGGCTCAACCCGAACAAGTACGACCCGACCAAGAACGTTTGGGTCTTCGGCACAAGCATCACGCCTTCCCTGATTATCAACAGCGACATCGTGAAGAAGGGCGAGATCCGAACATGGAACGACCTGCTTGACCCGAAGTGGAGGGACAAGATAGCCATGACCGAGGCCCGGCAGGGCAGCGGGCCGGGGACGTCCGGCATGTTCATCTTCTCGTCTCTGGGCGAGGAGTTCTGGAAGAAGATGGCGGCCCAGCGCATCCCCATGCACGTGAGCTATGACCTGCCGGTCTCCCAGGTGGCCCTCGGCGAGAAGTACATGGCCCTGTTCCCGGCGTTCTCTCGGACCGTCGCGGCCATAAAGGCCGGCGCCCCGGTGCAGATCGCTCACCTGGAGGGAGGGACCTCCTACTACATCAATGGCGTCAACCTGGTGAAGAATGCGCCCCACCCTAATGCGGCGCTCGTGGTCTTTAACTGGATGTTCAGCAAGGAGGGGCAGGTGGAGATAGGCAAGGCAACGGACAACTACACCGTCAGGAATGACGTCCAGGAGAACTGGATCAGGATTCCGGAGTTGAACCTCGCCACGTTTACCTTGTTGGAGCCGGCGAACAACTCGGACCTGGCAGGACCAAAGAAGGGCACCGATTTCGCCACCTTGGTCTTCGGGGCGCGATAGCGCGATCCGGGCCGACTAAAGAGGACGCCGCGAGGGAATAAGTCCAGCCCGTGGGCGTACGATTAAATGACCTGCCCATCACCAGGTAGAATGTGCTGGACTCCCTGCTATTTCAGGGTACGGGTCACAAGTGCCTTCCTTAAGCTATCCAAAATGATACATCAACAACTGTTGTCGTGTGTCTTGACACGCTCCAACGAATGATGTTAGCATCGCCTCTCTGGGCCTCGTTGAGCCAAATCCCTGACTCTGAAAAGTGGAGTGGAAGGGGCCAGTAATGAAGATAGACATATCGGCCCACATCGTTCCGCCAGGGCTCAGAGAGGCTGTATCCCGTATTGCCTCAGGCAGGATTGCCTTACAGCAGTCGCCCGTTCTGGATAGCCTCGATGCCAGGTTCCGGGTGATGGACCGGTATCCCGACGTGCTCCAGGTCCTGTCGCAACCTCACTCGCTTGAAGACGCAGGCGAGACCGGGGCTGTCTATGAGTTGGCGCGGGTCAATAACAACGGCATGGCGGAGATTGCCGATAAGTATCCCGACAGGTTCGCCGGCTTCGTGGCCAACATACCGCTCAGCGACATCGACTCAGCTCTGAAGGAAACCGATAGAACTGTCATGGGCCTCGGTAGCAAGGGTATAATGATAACCGCCATGGTGAAGAGGCCCCTCGACCTGCCTCAGTTCACATACCTGTACGAGAAGATGGCGCAGTATGACCTTCCCATATTCCTTCACCCGATGGGCGGCCCGACGCAGCCTGACTACGACGGCGAGAGCGTCTCGAAATACCTTATCTGGGGACTCTGGGGCTGGCCCTATCAGACTACCCTCGCCATGACCAGACTGGTCTTCAGTGGCGTCTTCGACCGCTTCCCGAATATCAAGTTCATCACGCACCATGCCGGCGCTATGTTACCTTTCAACGCCTACCGCATCCACAACTGGTACGACCCGGCGGCGGAGAGGAAGGAAGACTTCATCGTCCGGCTGAAAAAGCACCCCGCGGACTACTTCCGCATGTTCTACAACGATATCGCCAACGCAGGCAACACCGCCGGCCTGATGTGCGCGCATGATTTCTTCGGCGCCTATCGTCTTCTCTTCGCCAGCGACATGCCGTATGGTTCGCCATCAGGCTATGGCGATACTCTCTACGAGAACACCATCCAGTCTATCGAGGACATGGCCATCACGCCTGAGGAAAAGGAAGCCATCTTCACCGGCAATGCCAGGAGTGTGTTGCGCCTGAAATAATGAGGGATGCGGGGCAACGGTGAGGGCAGCTCCGAGGACATGATTTGGTGGCTTCGACGATGTGCTGCCGCATGAGCATATCTGAATTGCTGGAATAGGCTTTTAGGAGGGGGACATGGCTGAGCTTTCTGTCGTTGGTCAGAGTGTACCACGGGTGGATGCCCTTGACAAGGTGACCGGCAGAACGCGGTATGGCGTGGACCTGAAGGTGCCGGGCATGCTCTACGGCAAGCTTCTCAGGAGTCCCTATCCCAACGCCCGCATCATCCATATCGACACGTCGGAAGCGGAACGGTACCCTGGTGTGAAGGCGGTGGTGACTGGCAAGGATTCTCCGGTGGAGAAGTACGGCTTTCTGGCGAGGGAGCGGTCGATTTTCCCGACTGACGTGGTGCGCTTTGTCGGGGAAGGAGTCGCCGGTGTGGCGGCGGAGAGCGTAGAGGCGGCCGAGGAAGCCCTCCGCCTGATTAAGGTGGATTACGAGGAACTGGCGGCGGTGTTCGACCCTGAAGAGGCAATGAAGCCCAATCCTCCGGTGGCGGTGCACGCGGACTTCTCCAAGTATGTCCGCCAACCCCTGCCTCCCCCTGACAGCCTTCGCGGCATACCACAGTCCCCCAACATTTATGGCTATCGTCCCATAATCCGCGGTGACGTGGAGAGAGGTTTCAGGGAGGCCGACCTGGTGCTGGAGAACCGCTTCTCCACTGCCAGGATACACCATGGTGCTATGGAGCCGCTTAGTGCTATTGCTTCCTTCGGGCCGGACGGCAGCCTGACAGTGTGGACGGCCTCAACCATGCTCTTCAGGGTTAGAGCTATGCTCTGTACCCTCTTTGGACTTCCTCCTTCAAAGGTGAGGATTGTGACGCCCTTGAGTGGTGGAAGCTTCGGCGCCAGAGGAGAAGCTACTCAGGCAGCCGAGGCCGCCCTCATGGCCCAAAAGGCAAGGAGGCCTGTCAAGCTGGTCCTAACGCGGGAGGAGTTTCTTATTGACGGGGGCACCCGTGAGCCGCTGGTCGTTTACATCAAGGACGGGGTGAAGAAGGATGGCACCCTGGTAGCCCGGCATGTCAAGGCTATCGTGCACGGTGGAGCCTATTGCGGTCTCATGGCTGCGGTGGCCCGGAGCCTCACCTTTGGCGCTTCGGCCACCTATCGTGTGCCCAATTTCAAGGTGGACTCTTATGCTGTCGCCACCAATGAGCCGCCGGCAGTGCCTTTCAGGGGCTTTGGTTCGACCCAGGTCCAGTGGGCCATTGAGAGCCAAATGGACATGCTGGCGGAAAAGCTCGAGATGGACCCTACCGAGATCAGGCGGAAGAACATCTTAATGGAAGGGGAGGAAGATGGCTGCGGCATGCCAGTCCATAGCATCGGCGTGAAGGATTGCCTGGACAAGGTGACCGGATGGATAGACTGGAGCAAAGAGGCGCCCAGGGGAGAAGGCCCGTGGAGAAGAGGTAAGGGCGTTGCCATAGCCAACCGCATGATTGTCGGCGGCACCAGTTCGGTGGTACTGGTAAAGGTGCACGAGGATGGCGCCATCGAAGTGCGCCACAGCGCCCACGAGCAGGGACAGGGCTGCAATACTGTCCTTTCTCAGATAGCGGCTGAGGAATTCGAGACCTCGGTGCACAGAGTTAAACTGGTGCACACAGATACTGCTCAGACTGATTACGAGTTCGGCACCATAGGTAGCCGCATCACGATGAATACCGGCAATGCCCTTCGCCTGGCCTGTCAGGATGCCAAGAGGCAGCTCTTTGGGCTGGCGGCGAGTAAGCTTGGGGTGCCGGTGGATGGGCTGGGCATAAACGATGGCGTGGTTTATGTAAAGGGAGTGCCGGAGAGAGCGATCAGGGTGTCCGAACTCTTCACGCCGCTCGGTTACTTGGTAAAGGATGGGGAGCTTGTGGGCCGGGGGGTTTACACGGCCCCGGTCGCCAGCGAGAATCTGGATACCGGACAGGCAAAGAGGCCGGTCATGGGTTATGGCTATGGCGCTACCGCGGCTGAGGTTTCAGTCAATATAGAGACAGGCGAGGTCAAGGTCCTGCGCATAGCAGACTCATTTGACATGGGCCAGCCCATAAACCCGAAGATGTGTGAGGGGCAAATAGAAAGCGGCCGCGCGATGGCCCTTGGCAGCGCTCTCTCTGAGGAAGTGGCCGTGAGGAAGGGTAGGCTGGAGACGCCCAATTTCATGGACTATAAGATGCCTACCGCATCCGACCTGCCAGCCAATCAGGATGCGGCCTCCTCGCTGGTGACATCAGAGCATCACGACGATGGTCCTTATGGCGCCAAGGGGTTCTCAGAGGGGGTGATGGTACCCCAGGCGCCAGCGGTTGCCAATGCTATCTTCAACGCTGTGGGCGTAAGGATAAAGGACATTCCTATCACAAAGGAGAAAGTTCTGGAAGCCCTCAAGAAACGCAACGCTGGCGGGTAAGGTGGAGCGAGGCATGAAATGTCTGAGCTTTGCGTCGTAGGTCATAGCATTCCGCGGGTGGATGCCGTGGATAAGGTAACCGGCAGCACCCGGTATGCCGTTGACCTGAAGGTGCCGGGCATGCTCTATGGTAAGATACTGAGGAGCCCATATCCCCATGCCCGTATCCTCCGCATCGATAGCTCTGGAGCGGAGAGACATCGCGGTGTGAAGGCGGTTGTTACCGGCAATGATGCACCACCGGAGAGATTCGGCTTTCTCGCCAGGGAGCGGGCCATCTTCCCTTCGGACGTGGTGCGGTTTGCCGGAGAAGGGGTGGCTGGAGTGGCGGCGGAGAGCGTAGAGGCGGCCGAGGACGCCCTCAGTTTGATCAAGGTGGACTATGAGGAGTTGCCGGCGGTGTTCGACCCTGAAGAGGCGATCAAGCCTAACCCTCCTGTGGTGGTGCACCCGGAATACCCGAAGTATGGACGGCTTCCCTTTCGCATTCAGTTCCTGAATAAACCAGAACTGCCTAATGTGTACGCCTACCGCCCTATAATCAAGGGGGACGTAGAGAAGGGCTTCAAGGAGGCCGACCTGGTGATGGAGAACCGGTTTTCCACTGGCAGGATCCATCACAGCGCAATGGAGCC
>JAENJB010000116.1 GCA_016844565.1 Dehalococcoidia bacterium | reverse complement strand
CCAGAGGATTTACTACC
Source organism: Dehalococcoidia bacterium (assembly GCA_016844565.1). GTDB lineage: Bacteria > Chloroflexota > Dehalococcoidia > JAENJB01 > JAENJB01 > JAENJB01. The sequence continues at coordinate 6,046 of JAENJB010000116.1, read as the reverse complement.
CGCCCGATGAGCCCCTCGCCTACTGGAACCTCGGCGACGCGGCCAGTCCCGCGAACCTCGTCCCCTTCCTTAATATCCACCCAATCGCTCAGGATTATGGCCGCTACACTGTCCTCCTCCAGATTAAGAACGATGCCAACGGCCCCGTTCGCGAACTGCAGCAGTTCGCCGTACCTGGCGCCGCCCAGGCCGGCGATGCGTGCGATGCCATCGCCGATCTCAATGACCGACCCCACATCCACCATGGTTGCCTCAGCGCCGAATTGCGCGATTTGCTGCTTGATGCTTGAGATTATGTCCTGTCCACCAATTGTCATCTGCCATTACCTCATTATGAATTACGACCGCGCTCCAGCCAGACCTTTCCCCAGCAGCTCAAGCCTCTTTCTCACACTGCCATCTATGAGATGGTCTCCGACCCGGACCACCAGACCCCCGAGAAGTGCTGGCTCAACCCTGCTTTCCAGGATAACCTTCTTGCCCAGAGCCGCGGCGAGACGTCCTGACACTTGTTGCAGATCACTCTGGCCCAATGGAACAGCGGTGGTCACTTCTATATGTTCAATGCCGTAATGAGCATCAACCAACCGTCCGTACTCCTTCACCAGAGAGTTCAGCAGACCCAGCCTCCCACGGAGTACCAGGAGACCGGCCAGATTCAGGGTCAGCGGACTCAATCCCTTAAGACGCTCGTCCAGGACCTTCTTCTTGTGACCAAACGGCAACTTCGGAGAACGCAACAGGGCCGGGAGCCCCGGCTCCTGCAACAACACCGATAGCTTTTCCAGCTCCTGCCGCCACTTGTCCAGTTCCCCACTTTCCCGCGCCAGTTCAAGCACGGCCCGAGCGTAGCGCTTCGCTGCCACCATACGATGCAGTGTCCTCCTTACGGGACGAGATTACTTCTTCTTCAAGGAGCTTTGTTCCAGCACTTCCTGGATGAGACGCTCATGTACTTTCTTGTCCAGGCTCTCCTTGATTACTTTCCCCGCCGCCAGAATAGCAATGTCCGCAAACTCTTTGCGCAACTCATCGACAACCTTCTCTCGCTCCCTGTCCATCTCGGCCTTGGCCCTGACCATCACTGCCTGAGCCTCCTGCCTCGCCCCTTGCTTCGCCTCCTCCTTCACCCGTTCCCCCACCTGGGAGGCCTGCGCAATCATCGCCTGTCCCTCCTGTCGGGCTGCATCGAGCTGGGCCTTTACCTCCACCTCGGTGCGAGCGGCCTGCTCCTTAATCTTTTGCGCCATATCCATGCTCTCCTTTATCCTGGCCGAGCGGTTGTCCAGCGTCCTGAGGAGCGGCTTATAGGCAAACAGATAGAGCAGGATAAGCAAGATAGTGAAGTTTACTAGCTGTGCCAGCAGAACGGGTATGTTAATACCAAGCTTCTCCAAGTTACCTCTCCTTTGCCGCAAACCAGGCAAAGAACCAATGAGATGGGCTAGCTATACTTTCCTTTTGAGCTACCCGACTAGAAAACAAATCCGATGAGTATGGCCACAACCAGAGCATAAATCCCCAGGGCCTCAGCGAAAGCGACCCAGAGACTGCATTGCTCCGTACCCAAGTATCCCAATCCCAATGCCGGGGCCGAGTAGTCCCATACCAACGGCTAACCCTGCGGCTAAGAATTTCGCTGCTTCCGGTTCCATTTAGTAACCTCCTTTATTAATGACGTGGCTTCACCAGCCCTCAATAACCGATGTCAGCCCCGGCTAGTGGCCCTCTTCATGGACGGCCACCGCCATCGTTCCAAACACAAGCGTTAGTCCCGCAAAAATGAGAGCCTGTACGAACCCCACCAGCAACTCCAGTCCATAGAAGGGAAGAGCTATCCCCCATGGCACCAAGAACATCACCACCATCAACAGTATCTCCCCCGCAGTCATGTTGCCAAAGAGCCTGAAAGTAAAACTTACCATACGGATGAACTCACTCAGCAGCTCCAGCAGCCCCACGAAAACATCCACCAGGCCCATTACCTTGCCCTTTAGCAACTGCTTGAAGTTGAAGAACTTACCCAAATAGCGGCGCAAACCGATGGAACTGATGCCCCAGTACTCTACAAAGACGAAGGAAACAATAGCCAGCGCAAGCGGAGTGTTTATGTCTGTGCCTGCACTCCTGAGCAGGTGCACCCCCTTGCCCTCAGGCCCGTGAATCTCTATGCTGCCAAAACCAGGAAAGAGCGCAAGCCATGCATTTACCATGACAAACAGAAAGATAGTAGCCAGAACGGGGAAGAAGCGCCTGCCGTTCTCATGCCCGGCAACACCTTCAACGAAACCGAGGAGTTTCTCCAGACCCCATTCAAAGGAGTTCTGTAGACCGCCCGGCGCCAGAGCCATCCGGCGTGTAGCTATGAGCGCGACCACTATGATAACAAGCATGGACAACCACGTGGCCAGGATGGTGTTGGTAACCGGCAGGGCGAAACCGAAAACGGGAACGGTGAAGACTATGTCAGCAGGAAGATGGACTTCCGGCTTTTCAGGTCCAATGACGCGGGATATCGGTGTTTCACCGAAGAAGTTCTTCCCTATAGCGCCACCTATGAAACTCAATACTAGGAGGGCCACTAAGAGGAGGAGAATGACGAGTGCCTTCGTTGAACAGCCGAGTTTGGGCACCGGTTATCCTTTCCCTTTTTTCCCTGTCGCTTCCCTTATTATGGGTAAGAGCAAACGGTACACGCTGTAATAGCCAAGCAGCGTACCCAACCCCAAGCCCGCCAGAGCAAACCACGGCCGGCTGTCGAGCCGCCGGTCGAGCCAGACCCCACCCATAGTGCCGAGAACTATCGGCAGTGCAAGCCGCCACCCCACCCCGACCAATGTTAAGGCAATTTCCCGCAAGCCCATTTCCTCCCCCAACCCAAGCTGTGTAGTATAGCAAACGAGTCAGTACGGGTCAATGGAGGTTCGCTGACTTTAGTCATCAGACCACCTTCTTGGCCAGGACACCCGTCAAACCGGCATCCTTTACCCTCCGGCGAATGAGACTGATATCGGTGGTGTAGAGCCCATTCTGTTTCATCCTCGCAAAGAAAGCCTGGTGCGCCAGCGAGTATCCCCGGTCCAGGCCTCCGGGCACATCCATCATCTCACCGGTGAAACTGATGAAGTCTCCAATAGCAATACTCCGCGGCAGGGTGACCAGTTCCTTCCCAACGGCGGCCCGGGCGGCATTGTGTCCGGCCAGGACACCCGTCACTATGACCTCAGCAATGCCACCCAGCGGCCCTGCCTTCTGACCGGCGGCAAACAGGTTCGTAAAACCTTTGACACGCAGGTTATCTTCGCAGCGGGTCATCGAGACCCAGTTGATCTTGTTGCCACTCCCCACGCCCATCGGGTTCTCCACGATCGCCCTTTCAAACCCCGGCATCTTCCGCAGTTCGTCTATGGTAATGGTGCCATTGCCGACACACTTGGCGGTGATGCCGATGTCCACCAGATTAAGACTCTCCATCTGGCGCTGGCTGCGAATGCCGCCGATACGATAGAGCCGGGTGGAATCCACCAACTCGGGCGGCAGCGGGATAGTGACTACACCATCCTTCTCCAAACGGGCTCGCAGGACAGGATCAAGGCTGGACTTATGCAGAGAGAGCGCCGCCTCGACAGTACCCGGTGTACCATCTGGACGGCGGCGCATGAACTCCGGCGCGCCCGCTTTGGTGGCAATACTGACCCGGTCGCCGAAAACAGGACAGCGGTGGGTGACACACATGGCGCACGCACCGCCGTAGCGGACGCAGATGCTCACCCCACCAGTCCCACCGGAGGCATCCACGAAGGCATCACCTTCAACGACTCCCTTCCGGCCCACCCTCACAGCCTTCAGCCTGCCGTCATCCTTAACCACATCGGTGACCCGGTTCACCAACCGCAAGTCCACCCCGGCACCCTCCACCACCCGGCGCACCGTCGGCTCCACCACAACGGCGTTGTAAACATAACCGTGCGCCTCGTCCACTATGTTGGCATCGTGAAGCTTAATAGATTCCAGGGCCTCGAACATCTCACCGGCGCCCAGCGCTTTGGCTTCCTCGGCGCCCACCAGCTTGCCATTGTAATTCATCCGCCCTGCTCTGATGCCGCTGGCGACCACAAAGTCCGTCCTCTCCAGCAATATCACCTCCACTCCCGCTTTGGCAGCCGATATGGCGGCCGCACAACCCGCAAAACCTGCCCCGACGACAACTACCCTCGGCCTACTCATATAGCTCCCCCTCTCGAAGTGAGTGACTGGCAACAAAAGCCCCAGGTTACCTGGGGCCTATGGAACATTATCAACGACCAACTCTAATACGCCAGGCTAGCAGTCAAGACTTGCGCTTATCGAAATCCTCGAGATCCAGAGTATTGATAAAATCGTAGAAGGCAGACATCTTCTTGATATCGCCCTCATTCACCTTCTTCGCCTCGCCAGTGCTACTGTTCGAACTGGGAGCGGCGGCCCCCGCCGCGCTGGGCTGCCCCGTTTCTTGATCAAGCAGAATTCCAGCCTTGTCGAGCACGGACTCGTCAGCGAAAATAGGCGCGTTTGCCCTCACGGCCAGGGCCAGCGCATCACTCGGTCGGGAGTCAATCTCCATCTCCTTGCCATCAACGGCAAGCACAATCTTGGCGTAAAAGGTATCATTGCGTAGGTCGGTCACCACGATGAAATTCACCTTCGCACCGAGGGAGCCAATCACAGAGGTCAGCAGGTCATGGGTCAGCGGGCGAGGGACGGCGATGTTTTGCAGCTTGACGTGTATTGCCTCTGCTTCCGCCGGCCCAATCCAGATCGGCAAGTACCGGTTGGCCATCTTCTCTTTCAATATCACTACGCGCTGATAATTCATCAGGCTGACTCGAATACTCTCGACCGACATCTCAATCATGTTAAATTCGGACCTCCGTTAAGTTAGGGCCCTTCGGACTAGATTTTAGTCCACCCCAATACCAGTGTCAATTTGGATTGCCCGGGGTTTGGGAGCCATTCCCCGAGGCCAACCGGTAGAGAATCATCCCGCTCGGGGTACGCCGCCTCACTATCCCCCGAATGCGCATCGCCTCCAGATGGGCCATGGCCTCCATGACCGCCAACCGCCTGTCCAGCGAGTTCAAGGAGCTCCACCCGGTTCCATCAGGACTCGAATCCAGCATCCATGGTATTCTCTGGGCAACCTGAAAAGCCGTCCGGGGGCCGCCCCTCAACACACCAATGATGGCCCTGTCCCTCTTCCTGTGATGGGCGACGATCTCATCGATTCGCCGGGACAAGTCGGTGAAGACGTGTTCGTGAGCGGGCAAGACCAGCTCCGCTTCCAGGTGGCGAAGGAGTTCCAGCGACTTCAGGTAGTCGCCCAGCGGGTCGGGACCCGATTCGGGGTGCAGGCCAACATGGGCAGTCGTCAGTGGCATGACATGGTCCCCGGAGAGAAGAAGCTTCTGAGAACGCTCGTAGAGACAAATCTGGCCCGCGGAATGACCTGGTGTCCATAACACCTCAAACTCGAAAACTCCGGTGGAGAGCTTCTCCCCACCCGAAAGGAGCTCGTCGGGCTCCGCCGGCAAGACCAACTTCACAAAAGCGAGGGAGGCTGTGCGTAACCCGGGGACCTCGTCCTCAGGCACCCCGTTTTCCTTCAGCATCCGAGCTATCTTGTCCAGCAAGCCATCAATCTCCACATAGCGGGATCTGATGCACGCTGCATCGTTCTTGTGAACAACAATCCTGGCTCCTGAGAGTTCCCGCAGCCGTCCCGCCAGTCCGAAATGGTCGGGATGAATGTGAGTGACGACGATTTGCCTTATCTGTTTCAGGCTGGCGCCGCTCTCCTCGACTTGCCGGCTCAGAGCATCGAAGGTGTCCGGAGTGTTCCATCCGGTATCCAGAAGAAGATAGCCGTCGGTCCCACGAATGAGATAACAGTTGACACCACCCGGAGGGCCTCCTTCAAGAGGCAACTCGAGGCGGTGTATTCCAGGCCTTATTTCCATTTCACCTTCTTAACCTGCAGAATTCTCTCGTGTCGCCACGGCCAACAGGG
>JAENJB010000115.1 GCA_016844565.1 Dehalococcoidia bacterium | reverse complement strand
CCCATTTCCCGGTGGCCGGCGCCGCTGGCGGAGACGGCACCAGCGCCCTGAAGTGGAACGGCGGGACAAGCGCCGCCCCCGCTGCCGCAATGCCGGATGCCTTGATGAAGTCTCGCCGCGAAATAGGGGTCTTCATTACTTGCCTCCCTGTCCTTGTACCTTTGCCTTGTCCCATGTCTCCCCGTAGAAAGGCTGGGAGCTGCCCTCCCTATGGCAGCTCAGGCAGGCCCTCTTGTCTACAGGGTTGACCGTCTGGGCCAGCGGGTCGCTGTAGGTCTGCCCCTGTGTCGCATGACATGTCTCGCACTTCAATTGCAGCTTCTTGGCATGTATATCGTGGAACCTCTCATCCACTTTCATACCCACTGGAAGTGCAGTGGTGGGTGGCGTGGGTGGTTTAGCTTGCTCACAGGCGCTCAGGCCCACTGCCAGCAGTATGCTCGCCGCCATCAATGATATGGATATGAATTGGCCTCGCCTGCTCATAACACACCTCCGGATTGCTGAGTCAGAACCTGCCCCATCATCTTGACAGAGCACTCGCAGTTTCTGGTCTCGCTCTGCGGAGCCTTTGTTCTCCGGTTCTTACCCGGGAAATGCAGGTTCTGCGAATTCGCGCTATTCTAGCTTGGGCGGGGGATGTTGAGAAGGGGCACAATGGAGTGTTGCTGGTGGTAAAAGCACCCTGTTTTGTGGGGAAAACAGGCCTGTTTCGGCGATTCGCAGTAAAGGCTGCCGGGGTATGATGGGAGGATTGCTTGTGGCCGGTTACTGCGGCTTGGTCGCGGTCCAGGGGTAGTGGCAGGTGGTACACCCGGCGATGATGGGGGTCCCTTGCTGCGGGCCGGAAGCGGCGGTGAGCTTGCCGTGGCAGCGGAAACAGCCGGGCGAGTCGGTATGACCGAGGTTGTTCTTGTGCGTCGTCGAGGTAGTCTTCATGTCTGGGAAGATGGTGAGCCGGGCGAACTCCTTGAGCTGGCCGATGGCACGCTCGAGGGCGGCGCTCTTCTGGGCGTAGACGGTGGGGTAGGTGTTCTGGTAGAAGGTCCTCAGCCCTTCTACCCTGCCCTGGGCCTCCTCCACCGTCGGTGCCGTCAGGGCTTCCAGCCCCTTCTTCTTGATGAAGGGCAGCTCGGCATCGATCCGGCCCTGATGTAGTGCCTGGTCGATCAGGTTGTCGGGAGATCTGAAATTGTGGGTCGCCCGGTTATGGCAATCGATGCAGTCCATGAGCCGCTTCTGGCTCATCGCCTCGGGCGATATCTTACCGGGGGCCCTCGCGTCGGCGTACTCTCTCATCCGGCCGTCGTCCTCCTCGACACCCACCCAGGCTATGTCCTGTCTCTTCTCGTCGAGGGCGACGTACCACACAGCGGCAGTAGTGTGCCAGTGAATGTCCCTGGCTGCCTCGCCTTCACCTCCACCGACCCTCAGCACCCAGGTGTTGCTCTTATCGGTGTTCTTTTCATCGTCCAGGAAGCGGGGGAAGGTGCGAATGAGGTCGCCGGAGAACTTCTGCGGCCAGTGGCATTGCTCGCATGTCTCTCTCGCCGGCCGGAGCTTCTCTACCGGTGAAGGGATGGGGCGCTCATAGGTGTCAAGGATGGTGGCGAAGATAAGGGGTATGCCGTCGATCTTCGCTTTTACCGCCCAGGAAGCTCCAGGGCCGATGTGGCATCGGCCGCAGGTGACGCGGGCATGAAAGCCCTTCTTGTAGGCGGTGTACTCCGGGCTCATCACCTTGTGGCAGGTAAGGCCGCAGAACTCCGGGGTCTCGGTGTACTCGATGAACCTGTAGCCCACCAGAAGCACGATGAGTATTTCTACCAGTCAGCCGATGACAAAGAACAGGATTCGCCGTCTCTGCCGTTCGTCCTTCAGGTCTATAGTTGCCCAGTTGGGGCGGGGCATGTATGACTACCTCCTGACTAAGACTGACCCTTCGGTGTATCCTTGCTTCGTTTCTGTCCTCTGTCGATGAGAATGCCGATAATGAAGAGCACCGCCCCCCCGATAAAGAACAGTGCCAGCAGTAGCCCCAGCAGCCCGCCGACATAGGTATTGCCTTCCGGCAGTGGGAAGGTAAAGAAAAGCGCGGCGATGACCAGGCTCAGCAGGATGAAGGAGAGTCCCAGGCCTATGAATATATCAACAGACCTTCCCCTTATCTTAATCACCTCAACATACCTCCATATCTGGTTGTCTGCCATCGAGGGTGCCCGACATATTATACGCCAAAGCTGCTGCGACGGCGTCACGGTTGTTCCCCTTTTGCCTGCTCGACTATCCTTTCGTACTCCAGGGGATGTTCGTGCCGGTAGCGTTCGAGAGGCACTGTCCCGCTGAACATGGCGCTGTTGAGCGGGAACACCGGGCGCGACAGCAACGAGCGGAGGGCGAAGAACCAGTGGACGAGGAGAATCCAGCCCACCGCCAGCAACGCTTCATCGCTATGGACTTCGAGCGAAAGAGGCACTATCCAGCCGGGCAGTAGCCTGGCGGCCACCACCGGGAAAGTGAGTACCAGCCCTGTGCCTCCCATGACAGGCATTCCCCAGAAGATGGCCCAGTAGTCGAACTTCTCCTTATAGTTGAACCGGTCAAACTTCGGCCTGGCCTCTCTTATGCGGAAAAAGTAGAGCATGTCGCCGAGCATGTCCCGCACATCCTTGACGGACGGGATCATCCAGTAGGGGAACGGTCTCTTGAGGACCCTGGTGCTGTAGACCACGTAGACCGCGTGATAGACGCAGTCCGCCGCCATGACAGCGGCGAATAGCCGGTGGAACAGGCGGGTGTTCTCGATGCCGCCCCAGAAGCCTATCCACCACTGGCTTACTCCGAGGTCGGCGTATTTCAAGGGCAGGCCGGTCAGGGCCAGTACCAGGAAGCTGGAGAGCATAATGATGTGCTGGGCCCTCTGGTGGGCGTCGAATCGGACCACCTGGTCCCCGACAATGGTCCCTTGAATAGGCTGTGATTTGGCCTTAGCTGCAACTGCCATGTCTACTTCTCCCGGGGACGCGCCTTCTTGCGCGGTTTGACCTTGATATTGATGGGTATGAGGCGTGTCAGTTCCAGAGTGACCATCATAGCGCCGAAAGCGAGCACGCCGGCGGTCAGCCACACGAAGAACCGTCCCACGTAGTAGACTGCCGGTAGATGCTTCGGCGAAGCCTCCTCATGCCCGGGGAACCCTTTGGCGAACTCCATTCCGGCTCCCGGATGGCAGGACTCGCAGGTCCTGGCCAGGTTCTCCAGTCCGGCCACTCGAGCGACAGGGTCGGATACGCTTTTTATGTCGTGCGTCCCATGGCAGTTGATGCAGGACGCCTTGTCCAGTTTGCTCAAATCGCTGCTGCCCAGCCGGGTGGCTTTGCCGTGAAAGCTCCTCATGTAGCTTTCGTAGACTTTCTCGACAATGCCGTACCTGGACATCAACTCCTCGTTCCCGTGGCACTTGCCGCAGGTCTGTGCCTGGTTCTTTTTGTAGGCGGGCGCCTGGGCCTCGAGCACTCTTATGACGCTGTGCGGGTTGCCGGTTGGACTGTGGCAGTCGACGCAGGTGGCCACGTCCAAGTTGCCGCGAAGCAATTGTTGCCCGTGAACGCTCTCACGGTGCACCTGGAACTGGTAGTCGTGGCAGCTGCCGCATTTCTGCGCCAGCGAGAGTTTGGTCAATGGTGTGGGCACTTCATGCGGCTTGGTTGTATGGCAGGTGGTGCAGTCAATGTACCGGTGGGCGGATGCCTGGAGGGCCTCCTCCGCCACATAGAGGGAGACCTGCTGCCCCTGGCCGTTAGCCTTGGTCATCTTGTAGTTGCTGTGGCATGAGAGACAGCCCGTCTGGTCAATGGCGTAGGCGCTGTCAACTTTCGAGAATGCCAGCACCGCGGCCAGAATCGCCATGGCCATACCCGCCATGACCAGGAAGACCTTCATCCTTGAACTTTCCTTCTGCTCATTCACGCCCGGTGTGTCTTCCATAGCTACACTCTGAACTTCACGTATTCGAACAGATAATTCTAGTTTACCGCTGGAGCGGGGAGAACGAGCATAACGTCCTGTTTCTGATGGTAATCCGCCCTGTTTTGAGGAGGAAACTGCTACTGTTTGAGCGACACCAACCCCTTGCGGATGGCGTACTTGACCAGCTCGGCGCGGTTGTGGAGCGCCAGTCTCTTCATGACGTTGTTCAAGTAGCTGCGGGCCGTCTTGGCGCTCATTCCAAGGGAGTCAGCCACCTGTGGCACGGTAGACCCGTCGGCCACCATCCGGAGCAGCTCCTTCTGCCTGGCCGGCAGGCCTTCGTAAGGGTCCCGGCTGGGGAGGTCTCTGGCCCGGCGCAGGTAGTCGTCAATCACCGTCCTGGCGATGGAAGGATAGAGGAAGGAGTCCCCCTGGTGGACCGTCTTGATGGCGTTAAGCAGTTCCCCCGCCGCGGCCTTCTTGGGGATGACTGGGTCATGGCGAGGACCTTGACCTGCGGGTTCTCCCGGATGAGCCGCTTCGTGGCCTCGATACCGTCCACCTCTGGCATGGCCAAGTCCATCAGCACCACCTCCGGCGCCAGAAGTCGCGCCTTTTCCACGGCTTCCCGGCCGTTGGCGGCTTCGCCGACGATCTCAATATCATCGGAGGTGCCTACCAGGGTGCGAATGCCCTCGCGCAGGAGCGCATGGTCGTCAACGATCAATACCCTTATCTTTTCTGCCACCGCCACTCCTGAGGCTGTCCTGGGAATCCCACCCCTTCTTCCCCCACCCTGCAATGCCCGGACTGAAAGGCTCAGATTGGAAAAAAGCTCCAAGTATTATTCTATGTCTGGAGCGGCCGTTTTTTGAATAGGGTGAATGGTGTGCTTTTGCGGCGAAAACGCTCTGTTTTCCGGGAACGCTGGATATTTATTCCGTCATTGCGAGGAGACCGCCTGGGGCGGACGACGAAGCAATCCGTTCTCTTCCCTCTCCCGTCAAGGGAGAGGGAAGAGAGCCTGCCCTGAGCTTGCCGAAGGGGAGAGGGTGTACTTTGTGAAAGAAGCATTCCCCTCTCTCTAGCTCTCCCCCGCCTGTTCGGCGAGGGCTTCTCCCTCCAGGGGAGAGAGGACACGGGGACAGATTGCTTCGCTGCGCTCGCGATGACGGGGAGTGCCGCGAGTATCTAGAGGCTAACGAGGCCTTTGCGAATGGCGTACTTGATGAGCTCGGTCCGGCTGTGAATGTCCAGCTTCTCCATGACGTTGGTGCGGTGGCCCAGCACCGTCTTGACGCTGAGGAACAGCATGTCGGCTATCTCCTTGTTGGTGCGCCCATCGGCGATGAGCTTGAGCACCTCCCGTTCTCTGTCTGTCAGGCGCTCGTAGGGGTCTTCCTGTTCGGCCGACCGGCTCTGCTGGAGGTAGTCTTCGATGAGGGACCGGGCCACGGTGGGATAGAGGAAGGCATCGCCCTGCTGGACCGCTCGTATGGCTGACAAGAGCTCTGAAGAGACTGCCTTCTTCAGGATATAGCCGGAGGCGCCTGCCTTGAAAATAGGCAACACGTACTCCCTGTTATCGTGCTGCGTTAGAATCAGGACTTTGACCTTCGGCATCTCCTTGTGAATACGGCGACAAGCCTCAAGCCCGTCCATGATGGGCATGGCGATGTCCATCAGGACGACGTCGGGCGCCAGTTCTCGGGCCTTTTCGACGCCCTCCTTGCCGTCGGCGGCTTCTCCTACCACCTCCACTTCGTCGTGGAGGTTCAGGATGGCGCGGACGCCGTCCCGCAGGATGGCGTGGTCGTCAACTATGAGCACCTTTATCTTCGGCATGAATATGATTCTGCCAATCTATCGGGTGTTTGTCAACTCTATCGTCTATATGTTGTCATTGCGAGGCGCCGGAGGCGACGAAGCAATCTCAACGGGACTAGGGGCGTAGAGATTGCTTCGCCCTCCCGATAAGTCGGGATGGGCTCGCAATGACAGTAGTGGCGGAGTTCGCTGCGATGGGAGAGGGAAGGTGTGAGTGCGAGTTTCTATTCGGCCCAGGTTACGGGAACGGCCAGGGTCACCCGTGTTCCATGTCCGTTCCTGGAGCGTATGTCCAGGACGCCACCGAGCAGCTCGGCCCTTTCCTTCATTCCCATCAGACCGAGCCCCCGCTTGCTGCCGTCCGACTTTATAATCTTGCCGGCGTCGAATCCGGCGCCATCATCTTCCACGGTGAGGACGAGCGAGTTGGTCTTGAACTCCAGGCGAAGGTCGGCGCGCTTTGCCTGAGCATGCTGGGCGATATTGGAGATGGCCTCTTGAGCGATGCGATAGAGGGCTGCCTCGATTTCCCCTGGCAGCCGCCGTTCGGGGCCCCGGGTCTCGACATTCACGGTGACGCCCTGAGGCTCCAGGCGGTACTGAGCGTACCATCTCAGGGCGGCTATCAGGCCGAGGTCATCGAGCAGGCTGGGGCGGAGGTCGAAGATGATGCGGTGGACATCCTCCAGGGTCCTGGTGGCCATGCCCTGTATCTTCTTCAGGCTGGCCTTCATCTCTTCTGCCTCAGGGGGTTTTCTGACCACCGATTCCAGGTTCATGGTCAGCGCGGTGAGCGCCTGGCTGGTCTCATCATGGAGGTCGCGGGCTATCCTTTTTCGCTCGTCTTCCTGAGCCGAGATAATCTGGCGAAGGAGGTCGCCGCGCATCTTCTCCTTCTGCTTCACTTCATCGTAGAGTCTGGCCCGCTCTATGGCCACGCCGACCTGGCTGCCGATGGCGCTGAGCAGGCGGATGTCCTGGGAACTGAAGTGGCGGGGCTCGTGGCTGGTGATATTCAACACGGCGATGGTCTTGTCCCTGGAGCGGATGGGCACACTCAGAAATGCGCGCAGACCTTCTTCGCTCACCACCGGACGGGTCAGGCGCGGGTCGAGCGAGATGTCGTCAACCAGTATCGGCTCTCCCGTCTGAGCCACCCTCCCGGCAATACCCTCGCCCACCTTGAGGTCGGCGGTGCCCTCCACGAACCGGTCGGAAAAACCCTGGTGCACCCGGTAGGACAGGGTCTGGGAGTCTTCGTCCAGGATCAGGATGCCGCCCATCTCCCCGTTCACCAGTTTCATCACCTGTTCCAGCACGTTTTGCAGGATAGTGTCCAGTTCCATGGACTGGTTCATGATGCCGGCGATGCTGTTGAGGCTCTCCAGCTCCCTGGCCCGCTGCTGCATTTGGTCCAGGGATTCCTTCAGCCGGGCCCGCATGGTATCGAAGTCACGGGCGAGTTGGCCGATTTCGTCCTCCCCTGATACGGCGACTGGTCCGGACAGGTCACCTGAGGCAATCCTCCGGGAGGCAGCGGCCAGGTCTTTCACCGGGCGGATGACGCTCCCGGTGGTTACCCAGCCGAGAACAACAGTGGCCACTAGTGACAGCAGCCCCAGCAGGGCCCACTGTGTCTGCAGCTGGCGGGTGGGAGCTAACGCTTCCGCTTCCCGCTGGCGCAGCACTATGCCCCACGGGGCCTGGGATGAGAGTGGTGCGAAGGTGATGATGTCCTTGTCTCTCGTCACCCCGCTGGAGCTCTCGTGGCACCGGTGGCAGGTGGATACAGTGGTCCTTCTCTCCTTGATCAGGGAAGCCAGAACGCCGCCGTGGTCGCTTAACTTCAGAAAGGACTCGGCCTGGCTGGTGGCGAGGACCCTCCCTGTCCCATCCACTATTTCGGCGCGGCCCGTGACCCCCATGTCGGCGGGCTGCAGGAAGCGCGCCAGGTCGGGTTTCGAGAGGTCTATGGCAATCTCGGCCAGTCCCGTCGCAGGCTGCCCGGCGAGCCCGAGCGGGACCACCAGGTAGACTACCTCGCGCTGCACCGCCGCGTCGTAGGAGATATTGCTCAGGCCGGGCTTCAGGGTGGAGAGGGCGCTTTGCACATGGGGGAGCGCCCGGCGGTTAGTGTTTTCGGCGGCGGCCAGAGGAGGTTCTGTCATGACGACGTTGCCCTCCATGTTCAGGAGGGAGACATAGTGCGCCGGGAGAAGCGAGGCATCATAAATGCGGCGGAGAAGAAGCCTGTCGGGCGGGGGGTTGCCATCCCCAAGCGCGATACTCACCTGGCGCGAGCTGGCGGTCACCCGTTCAATGTCCTGGGTCAGGAAGATGTCGAGGCTGACAGCCATCTGGCGGGTGAGGACGAGACGTTCGGCCAGGACCCGCCGGGTGGTCTCGTTTATGGCGATGATGCCGAAATAGCTGAAAACACCCAGGATGAGCACCATGCCCAGGAAGATGAGGGACAGTATCCTCCCTCTGAGTGGTAGTCTGTGCCAAAAACGCATGCCGCTTTTTTCAGGAAAGGCGTCGGGCGGGCGGGAATTTCGCACTGCGCCAGCGCTTTTCCAGAACGAGATAGTATAACATAATGTAGGTCGTATCTGTGAAAGCCCTCGAACGCCAGCGCCTTGACAAGGGGCAGCGAAGGGCTATAATTTTGTCCCCGCGAAGGCGGAGATAAGATTGCTTTGACGTCTAACCCCTCTCTCCCGCCACT
>JAENJB010000220.1 GCA_016844565.1 Dehalococcoidia bacterium | reverse complement strand
TACAAACGGTGTTTGCCCGGGACCCCGCAGCCAGGAATACCCTGGAGGTGGTTCTCGTTTACCCCGGCCTGCACGCGCTCTGGTACCACCGTGTCAGCCACTTCCTCTGGACTCACCGCCTCAAGCTCCCGGCGCGAATGCTGTCAAACTATGCCCGCACCACGACGGGCATAGAGATTCACCCGGGCGCCCGCATAGGGAGACGTTTTTTCATAGACCACGGTGCGGGAGTGGTCATCGGAGAGACCTCCGAGATAGGCGACGACGTGCTTATCTATCAGGGTGTTGTGCTCGGAGGCACAACACTGGAGAAGAAGAAGCGCCACCCCACCATCGGTAACAACGTGGTGATCGGAGCCGCCGCCGTTGTACTGGGGCCAATCATCGTCGGCGCTGACGCCAGGATCGGCGCCAATTCGGTGGTCGTCAAGTCTGTTCCACCCGGCGCCACCGTCGTCGGGGTACCCGGCAGGATAGTCGTCGAGGCCCACCTTCATACCCAGGACCTGCAGCATGGACAGTTGCCAGACCCCATCAGCGAGGCCATCAGGCTGCTGGCCGACGAGGAACGGAAGCTCGACCAGCGGATAAGAGCCCTCGAAAGCTCATCCGGCCTTCCCTTGACCGTGGGCGACTGTGAAACCAGGCTGCAGCAAATCGAGAGGTTACTTGCCGAGAAGGGCAAGAACAAGGATCAGGTCTAGTACCAGGTCTAGTACCAGGTCTAGGACCACGGCGATGCCGGGCTCAGCCACGTTCGCCCGCCTGGCGGCTCGAAACAGGCCTTGACAACGAGTTGCCGGGGCGTATACTATTCTGACGCTTGCGAAGCTCCCATAGTACCGTGAAAGGAGAGGGGTTATGACGCTGCCCAAATTCGAGTATCTAGCACCAACCACGCTGGCGGAAGCCTGCGCCCTGCTGGCCAAGCACCAGGAGAAAGCCAGGGTGCTCGCCGGAGGGACCGACCTCGTTCCCCAGATGAAGAAGAGGGCGGCTACGCCGCAGTACGTCATCGGACTGAAGAACGTCAGCGGCCTGGACTATATCGAGTTCGATAAGACCAAGGGCCTGAGAATCGGCGCACTGGCCACCCTGAACGCCGTCCTCGATTCCCCTGTCGTCAAGAGCAATTATCCCGTGCTGGCCGAGGCTATAGGCCGCATGGCCACCGTCCAGGTGCGCAACCTGGGCACCGTGGGCGGCAACCTCTGCAACGCCTCTCCCGCCGCCGACTCCGGAACGCCGCTACTGGTGCTGGATGCCAGGATGAAGGTCACCGGTCCCAAGGGTGAGAGGACAATCCCCCTGGAGGCTTTCTTCAAGTGCCCTGGCCAGTGCACCATGGAGCCGGGGGAGATACTCACCGAGATCCAGGTGCCCCCACCTCCTCCCAAGAGCGGGGCGGTCTTCCTCAAGCTCGCCAGAACGAAGGATGGCATCTGCCAGGAAGCCAGAATAGCCCTGGGCTCTGTGGCCCCCACCCCCATGAGGGCGCACAAGGCCGAGGAGATGCTCAAAGGCAAGAAGCTGGATTCCGCCCTGATTGAGAAGGCAGCACTGGCCGCCTCGCAGGAGGCGCGGCCCATCTCCGACATCAGGAGCTCCGCCGAGTACCGGGTGGAGATGGTAAAAGTGCTCACCCGAAACGGTCTGACACAGGCCATGGAGCGGGCCAAGGCCGGCTAACAGGAGCTCCTCTCCCCAGCGCGGGAGAGGACAAAGGTGATGGGGTCAATAAGTAATTCATTCACCCCCACCCTAACCCTCTCCCGTCAAGGGCGAGGGAACTAAGATTGATGAGGTAAAGACGTTATGAAGAAGCTGATCGAACTCAAGATTAACGGCGACGTCCACGAGGTAGCCATAGACCCCAGAAGGCGACTGCGGCGCCTGCACCGTCATCATGGACGGCAAGACGGTGAACGCCTGCCTTACACTGGCTCTGGAGGCGCAGGGCAAGGACATCATGACCATCGAGGGGCTGGCGCAGAACGGTAAACTTCACCCCCTGCAGCAGGCCTTCATCGACCACTTTGCCGTGCAGTGCGGCTTCTGCACCCCTGGGATGATACTCTCCGCCAAGGCGTTACTGGACAAGAACCCTCATCCCACCGAGGAAGAAGTCAGAAAGGGCATCGCGGGCAACCTCTGCCGTTGCACCGGGTACACCAAGATCGTTGAGGCGATATTGGCAGTCGGCGGTAAGTAAGCCCATCGCCCGAAGCGTGAGACGCATGGACTGATAGACACAACTTAGAAAGGGGAGATATGGGAGATGATCTGAGGGCATGGCTGGCCAAGGTGGAGGGGATGGAGGAGCTGAAGAAGGTAGATGGTGCGGACTGGAATCTTGAGATAAGCTGCCTGAACACCCTGAACTGGAAGAGGAAGGGCCCGGCTCTTCTCTTCGACAAGATCAAGGGGTACCCTGCGGGATTCAGGGTGCTGACCAGCGCCTTTGTTACAGCCAACCGCGTCGCCCTGACCCTGGGCCTTCCCGCTGGCTTCCGATAAGGCTCTCGTGGAAGCGCTGCGTTCGAAGCTTCCCAAGTGGGAGGCGAGCCTTGAGAAGTTCAAACCAAAGATAGTAAAGACCGGGCCTATTCTGGAGAACGTCCTCTCAGGGAAAGATGTGGACCTGCTGCACTTTCCGGTGCCTCTGTGGCATGAGAATGACGGCGGAAGGTACATAGGTACGGGCGACGCGTTCATTACCAAAGACCCAGATACCGGGGCTGTCAACCTGGGCGCTTACCGGGTAATGGTCTGTGATCGCAAGACTCTTACCTTCCACATTCAGCCGACGCATCACGGCATGGTCCACACTGCCAAGTATCATGCTCGAGGACAAGCCGCCCCCATGGCCATTTCTCTAGGACATCATCCGCTGTTCCTCGGGATATCCAGCCGCAGGGTGCCGGAGGGTACGGAATACCAGTACATTGGGGCTATTAGAGGCGAGCCAGTCGAGGTCATCGAGGAAGAGGTGACCGGTCTGCCCATACCGGCCGATAGCGAGATTGTGGTTGTAGGGTGGTGTCCACCTGGCAAGACCAGGATGGAAGGTCCTTTTGGAGAAGGCACCGGCTACTACGGCAGCGCGGAGGAAAGGGCAATAATGGA
>JAENJB010000114.1:603-5161 GCA_016844565.1 Dehalococcoidia bacterium | reverse complement strand
CGCGAAAGCGGGAATCCAGCAACGTCGTCATTGCGAGGCAATGCGGCAGCAGGCCGAAGCAATCTCAAAAGCGCTGCCATGAGATTGCCACGCCTCGCCTTCGGCGGGCTCGCAATGACAAGTGGATGCATCATCTCATGCTTTCAGAACAGACTCCTGGATTCCCAGCAACTGCTTAATGCCCTTCTCGGCCATCGAGATGAGGGAATTGGCGGTGTCGCGGGAGTAAGGGACGGTCTCCGCGGTACCTTGAATCTCGACGAAGTCGCCGCGACCGGTCATTACGACGTTGAAATCCACCTCGGCGCGGGAGTCTTCTTCGTAGCAAAGGTCGAGCAGTTCCTGTCCCTGCACTACACCCACACTGACCGCCGCCACGGCGCTTTTCAAAGGGAACTTCCGCAGGACACCCATCCTGACCATGGACCTCAAGGCCTGCGCCAGGGCGACGTAGCTACCGGTGATAGCTGCCGTCCTGGTGCCGGCATCCGCCTGCAACACATCACAGTCCACCGTCAGGGTCCGCTCGCCGAGCAGGGTCATATCCGTCACCGCCCTGAGGGAGCGACCGATGAGCCGCTGTATCTCCTGGTTCCTCCCCCCTACCCTGCCGAACGACGAATCGCGGGGGGTTCGCGTATGAGTAGAGCGGGGCAGCATAGCATACTCGGCGGTCACCCAGCCGGTGCCTGTCCCCTTGAGAAAGGGGGGCACCCTGTCCTCCAGACTAACGGCGCAGAGGACCCGTGTCTGGCCCATGCTTATCACGGCAGAGCCCTCGGCAAAGACCTGAAACCCGGAAGTGATTTGGACCGGACGTAACTCATCGAAAGCGCGGCCATCGAGACGGACCATTATCTACCACCCTTCTAGACAGACGGGAATAGACGGTATTCTAGCATGCGAGCCAAAGGGTGTCGAGATTGAGTTGCCTTCTCGCCCGTCGCTCAATATGCTGAGTAATCCCCCATGTCCCGGATTGCGTCGGGACACCATGAAGTATGAAAATGCCATTCACCCCAACCTGTCATTGCGAGGAGGCCAGATCTCATCTGGACGACGAAGCAATCTCACACGGCCCTGGGTCATACGGGCACGGAGATTGCTTCGCTCTGCTCGCAATGACAGGAACGGGATAAGCGTGCCGGAGGTACTTTCGTGAGAAGTACTCAATTAGTGGAGAATCACCTCGCCGTCCTCACCCAAACCCTCCTGCCGTCGGTAAAGATCTCGACCGTGCCCCGTTCTTGGGTCAAGTAGATACGGTCGGCGACCGTGCTCCCCTTCAACCGCTCCACTATCTCGTTGTCCGGATGCCCGAACCTGTTGCCGGCGCCTGACGAAATGACAGCCACTCGAGGCCTCACTACAGCCAAAAAACCTTCCGAAGTAGATGTCTTGCTCCCATGATGGGCCACCGCCAGCACATCGCTCTGCGATAAAGCCCGGCGGAATATCAGCTCCCGCTCCCCTTCCACGGTAATGTCCGCCGTGAAAAGGAAGCTCACCTCACCGATTACAAGACGCAGCACTATGCCGTTGTTGTCCACCTCCACATCACCATCCTTTCCTTTCAAAAACTCAGCCTGCGGATTGAGCACTTCTATTCTCGCCCCCGCCCCCAGACGGATTTCCTGCCCCACCCGGGCCCTGGTATGCTTTATTCCTTTCTCGTCCAGAATCTGCCGCCACTCCTGATAGAGAAGCGAGTCATAGGGCACCTCGGGCTCGAGAACTTCGCCTACGTCATAGCGTTCCAGCAAGCCAACCAGTCCCGCCAGGTGGTCGGCATGAGGCTGAGTCGCCACCACCAACTCTATCTTTCTGTCCCAGAACGGAAGCTGACGGCTCAGCTCCAGATTGAGTCTCTGCGGACTGGGACCGCCGTCAATGAGAACGTCCCTGCCAGGCGCCTGCACCAGAATCGCTTGCCCCTGGCCAACATCGAGAAAGCTCACCCGCCACTGCTCTCGCGGCCCACTCAATGCCGCTACCCAGACCAGAACGGTCACCGCCAGAAACAAAGGCAGTACCAACTTTGGAGACCATGTTGGGCTCACCCGCGCTTGGGACTGCTCCCTATCTTCCACCACATGAGAAAAGCGGGCGAGCGCAGCCCTGGCGGCGAGCCAGGTGACGATAATCAGAAGGTAGTATGCCAGCACGAGACCGGAGTTCAACCTGACCTCCACGGAAGCCAGTGGAAACAGGGAAAACGCGCCGGCCACACCGTGCATGTAGGTGAGAAACAGCCAGTCTACCCAGGCCGCCACCTGGGCCAGCACCGGTACCACGAGACCGAGTATGCCGGTCGCCATGGAGGTGGGAATGATACCCGCCAGGGCCGGCGAGACAAGCAGAGTTGCCGGCAGACCGACAAGCGAAACCAGACCGAAAGAATAGGAAATCACCGGCCAGGTCATTATTATCGCACCCATGCTTATGGCTCCAGCATCGACAACAAGACCCGCAAGCGAAACGGCGATGCCGTTTTCGCCCAGGAAACGGGCGACCGCTTTCCGTCCAAGGGCCTGGAGAGGAGGAGCGACCAGTACCATGCCCAACGTGGCCAGAAAGCTCAACTGAAAAGACACCTGCCACAGCAGACCAGGCTTTATCCCTACCATCACCGCTGCCGCCAGCGTCAAAGCAACAAGTCCGCTGCGCTGCCGGCCTGTGAACTCCGCCAGGAGGAACATGCTGGCCATGATGGCCGCTCGAACAACCGGAGGGTTCCCGCCTACCAGGAGAGCATAGACCCAGACGGCCATCAACGAGAACCAGATATGGACATAGCGCCGCCGTCCGAAGAGCCATGCCCCGAGAATCAGCAGCAACCCCGCCGCTATACTGACATTCTGCCCTGAAACAACCAGAATATGGGCCGTGCCGCTCCGGGTGAACCGGTCTCGCACCGGGTCCGGAATATTGCCCTGCTCCCCCAATAGAATCGCCTGGGCAAGAGAAGCCTGCGGCTCCGGCAAGAAGCTCGCCAGAGATTGGGACAGCCTCCCCCTCAGGGAATGAAGCCAAGCCAGAAGAATAGAGCCCCTTCCACGTTCAAGGACCGTGACCCGCGGGAAAGCGAGGAAGGAATGGACCCCTTGCTGCTCCAGATAATGGCGGTAGTCGAAATCGTCAAAGACCGGAGGTGCCTGTATTTCACCTGTCAGCCGCAAAAGGTCTCCATACTTGTAAGAACTGGACCGGGGCACCCAGACCACGGCCGAGCCCGAGAAAGGCTGCCACGCTCCACCCGGTCTCGCCTCCCTGGCCTCCACTCTGAGCCTCATGAACCTGTCCCTGACATCGGGGCTATCTACCACCAGACCGGTGATCTCTACCTTTCCCTGCCCGTTCAAGCTCCGGAGCAAAGGCCCGTCATCGTCTGCCGGAAGGCTGGTCTGAAATCGGAGGACCCCACTGACGAGCAGAGCCAGACACAGAGCCGCCACAACCATGGCCCTGCGGCGGAAGACGAAGACCGTTCCCACGAGGGGCAACGCTCCCAGGCCGAAGATGATGGCCGGCAACGATGTCCAGGAACCGAGATAGACGCCGGCTACCCAGACAATACTCAGATAGACGAGAGTCATTTCTGCTACCTAGTCGGTTACCGTGATAAGGTCTTTGATTCTCTCGTAGGTCGTGATACCGACACCCTTTACCTGAGTCAGCTCTCCGGTGCTGCGAAAACGGCCTTTCTCTTTACTGTACTCGATGATGGCGCCCGCCCTGGTCTCACCTATCCCCGGGAGCGCTCCAATCAACCATGCCTCAGCGGTATTGAGATTCACCCTCTGGGACTGTGAAAGCTCTTTTGCCCCGGGGACATACAACCTGACCGCAGCGGTATCACCACCTTGTAGAAGCCCGGCTGCTCGAATGATGTCGTCCAGCGTGTCTCCCTCTTCCCAGGGATAGAGACCCGGGTTGACCACGGCACCGCTGACGTAGACCGTCCCCCTGGGAGGATTTGCCTTCGTCGGCGCCATGACCTCTACGGGCTGGCTCCGCCTGGCGAGAAAGAGCATTGCCCCGGCGGTAGCCACCACCACTAGAAAGACCAGCGCGGGAGCCCGGTATTTCTTTATCCATCCAGACATGCCGAACCTCCTTGGCGCTGCACTTGCCTGGCATGATAAACGAGCAAGAGAGGAATGGCAACCCCCAGGATTCTTCACTCACCCATGCTGTGCTAAAATAGAAGAGAAAAGGCGGTCACGTTCAGGAACGAGCTATGCCAATCTATGAGTACTGGTGCCCGGTTTGCCGGCGACGCGTAAGCCTGTATGTTCGCCTCGCTTCAGCGACTGCCGCACCCGCATGTCCCCAGTGCAAGGGCGCCAACCTCCGCCGCCTCTTCTCCACCTTCGCCGTCCGCAAATCCGAGATGAGCACCTATGAAGACATCCTATCCGACAACCAGTTGGTGAAAGGCCTGGAACAGAACAACCCCCGGGCCCTGGCCGAGTGGAACCGCCGCATGGGCAGCGGTGGTGATGAGGGGGTAGGCCCGGAACACGAGGAGATGCTGGCGAGGCTGGAGGCCGGTGAG
>JAENJB010000114.1:0-591 GCA_016844565.1 Dehalococcoidia bacterium | reverse complement strand
GGAGATGCTGGCGAGGCTGGAGGCCGGTGAGATGCCGCCGGCGGAGTCACCGGACGAAGAGGAGACTTCGGAAGAATCCCAGTAAAAGCGTAAACCCATGCCGATTTATGAATTCCACTGCCCCAAATGCCATATAAAAACGAGCATCCTGTTAAGGAAGATAGTCGCTCCTCCGGCATCCTGCTGCCCTTCGTGTGGAAGCGCCGACATGATTCGCACCGTCTCGGGCTTCGCCCACCACAGGGCGGCGGGGTCAGGCCGCGGTGAAGGCGCGGCCCCTGGGGCATCGGGTGGAGAGGACTACTACAAAGACCCGCGCAACATCGGCCGGTGGACGGAGGAGAAGTTCCACGATATGGGCATTGAAATGCCGGCGCAGGTCAAGGAGACTATTGAGAAAGCCCGTGAAGGCGAGTTACCTGATTCACTACGAGATTTGAAGAGCGGGACCCCAGATGCAGCGTATCATTGACGCCAACCTTAACCGGCTTGCCGAGGGACTGCGTGTCCTGGAGGACGTCGCCCGTTTTGTCCTCAACAATGAGCCACTTGACCAGGAACTGATGGCGCTCCGCCACCAGCTGCGGGAAG
>JAENJB010000113.1 GCA_016844565.1 Dehalococcoidia bacterium | reverse complement strand
TCGAGATAGCAA
The DNA here is from genome assembly GCA_016844565.1 of Dehalococcoidia bacterium. Lineage (GTDB taxonomy): Bacteria > Chloroflexota > Dehalococcoidia > JAENJB01 > JAENJB01 > JAENJB01. The sequence goes on along the minus strand of JAENJB010000113.1, from coordinate 4,562 downwards.
TACTTGCCGTTGGCATCCGTTGTCAGGGCGATGGCCTTCTTGGTGCCCTTCACGCGCAGCACCCCGGCATCGCTTCCCGGCCCAATAACCGTGTTTGTCTGCACCTGATGGTCATATTGGCGGTAAATCCATTCCTTGCTGGCGATGGTCGGAGAGGCGAGAAGCTGCAGCAGGACATCCCCCACCTTGCCTGGGGCGACGTCATCTAATCGGTCCAACTCCGTCTTCTGGAGGCGGGTGAGCCACGCCGGCTTCCGACACTCAACCGTGTACAGAGGAGGGTTGACCAGCAACTTCGTGGGCAGCTCGGCGACCACCCGGTTCCCCTCCTTCACGCGCACCAGCCCGTCAGTGGTGACCTGGCCCACGATGTCACACCGCAGGTCCCAGCGTTGAAAGAGCTCCCTCACTTTTCCCTCATAGCCCCGCTTCACCACCACCAGCATCCTCTCCTGAGACTCGGAGAGCATGACCTCGTAGGGAGTCATCCCCTCCTCGCGCCGGGGGACGCGCAGCACATCGATCTCGATGCCGACGCCGCCCCTGTCGGCGGATTCAACGCTGGCACTGGTGAGCCCAGCCGCCCCCAAGTCCTGCATGCCCACAATCCAGTCGGTCTCCGCAAGTTGCAGGCAGGCTTCAATGAGCAGCTTCTCCAGGAAGGGATTGCCCACCTGCACCGCCGAACGCAGCTCCCGCTCCTCCTCAAATGTCCTCGACGCCAACCCGGACGCCCCGTGGAGACCGTCGCGCCCGGTGTCAGCGCCCACCAGCATCACCGGGTTTCCCGCTCCGCCGGCCCTGGCGCTGATTAGCTTCTTCGGGTCCGCCAGGCCGACGCACATGGCATTGACCAGAGGGTTGCCGGAATAGGCGGGAGAGAAGTAGACCTCTCCGCCCACATCAGGGATGCCCAGGCAGTTGCCGTAGCTGGCGATGCCTCCCACCACTCCTTCAAACAGGTATCGGTTGCGCGGTTCCTCCAGCGGGCCGAAGCGCAGCGAATTGAGAAGAGCGATGGGGCGTGCCCCCATGGTGAAAATATCGCGAACGATGCCACCCACCCCGGTGGCCGCTCCCTGAAAGGGCTCAATGGCCGAAGGGTGATTATGCGACTCTATCTTCATCACCACCGCCATCCCGTCGCCGATATCCACTGCGCCGGCGTTCTCTTCCCCCACCTTGGTGCGCACCCTGCGGCTCCGGGAGGGAAAGCGACACAACAATAGCTTGGAATGCTTGTAGCCGCAGTGCTCGCTCCAGAGCGATCCGAACATCCCCAGCTCCACCTCGGTGGGCTCTCGCCCGAGCTGTTCCAGTATTAGCTGGTACTCTTTTTCGCTAACGGCGATTTCGTCGAGGACTTCCCTGGAGACCGGCATAGCTATTTGTCAACCTCTCACCCTACCCTCTCTCCTTTCAAAGGAGAGAGGGATTATGGTTTCGAAGAGGGGCTACGCCCCTCTTAAACGCCCCTGTCCTTCTCCTTCGTTTAGCTTCCTTCCTGTCCCAGGTCAGGGTTGACCGGACAGCTGGCCTCGGTGTGTTTCACCATCACTGCATCCAGACAGCTGTTGCAGTAGAGGCAGGAGACCACATCACGTTCACTCCCCTCAGCTATCTTCTCCGCCCAATGAGCGTCGGCGATGAGTTGCCGCCCGACACCCACCAGGTCCAGGTAGCCTTTCTGCAAGCATTCTTCAGCAGCCGCGGCGGTGAGAATACGGCCCACCCCCATCACCGGCACTTTCACCCTGGCCTTGATCGCCGCCGCCCAGGGGACAAAGCACCCTTCAGGCCCTTCAGGCGGCGAGAAATAGGGGGATGGGTCGCCGGTAGAGACATCGATGAGGTCCACCCCGGCCTTTTCCAGCTCCACAGCGTACTCTACGCTGTCCGCCAGGGTGACGCCGCCCGCTAGCTTCTCCACGGCCCCGACTCTAAAGAGGACCGGATAGTCGCGGCCCACCATCTCCCTTGTCCTGCGCACGCAGTCCAGACCGAAGCGCATGCGGTTCTTCAGGCTTCCTCCGTACTCGTCTGACCGCTGGTTGAACAGCGGGGAAAAGAACTGCTCCACCAGATAACCGTGAGCGCCGTGAATCTCCACGAAATCCAGGCCGCCCTCCCTGGCCCGCACCGCCGCCACGGCGAAGTTCTCAATAATAGTCTCAATCTCCATCTTGGTGAGACCTCGCTTGGCCGCCGCGGCCGACGGCGCCACCCTATCGCCGGTGATGATGTCTGCACCCATCCCGTATCCACCCCACAAGCCGGCAGGAAACATATCGCCCATCCAGAGTTGCAGCCCGATGCGGGCGCCGTACTGCCGCACCTCGCCGGCCAGCTGCTGCAATCGAGCCAGGAAACTGGCCACGTTCCCTCTTCCCTGCCAGACTTCGTCGCTGATGAGAGCGTCCGGGGTGAGCGCCGGCATGATTATGGTCCCGGCGCCTCCCTTCGCCCGCTCCACATAGTATCCCCGCGCGCGCCGATTGGTCACACCGAAGTTCATGTGCATCGCCGGCATCACGATGCGATTCTTCAGTGTCATACCGTTGATCTCGATGGGATCGAAGAGCTTCATAATCTCTCGTTCCCCCCTCTCTCTAACTCTCCCCCGCAAGGGGGGAGAGTACAGTACCCTCTCCCTCGACGGGAGAGGGTTAGGGAGAGGGTGCCGAATGCCTCCCTCACCAGTCCCTTTTCACATAGGGGCAATACTTCTCCAGGTTCTCGTCGAAGTCGAAGGGCCGCGGCGGATTGGAGACGTTGTTCGGGTCGAACATCGCCTTCAGCTCCTTCAGAACTATATGGTGGTCGCCGTAGGCCGGGCCAACCAGCTCCACCGGCCCGTAGTTCATCTGCATCCCCGAGTAACAGCCCTCCCGGACATCCTGCTTCACCGCCGCCACGTACCACTCGTCCACCTTCTGGATGGACTGCTCCTGGTACGGGTCGAACTCGGTCAGGAACTCGTTGTACCCGTGGTGGCCGAACTCACTTATCTGGAACCAGCCGGGGTCTCCGTAGTCGTCAACCTGCCATCGCAGGTAGTCCTTCTTCAGCATGGCGGCATCCCGCCCGCTCTTCAGGGCATGGTCGAGACAGTCCACATTTATCTTCACCGAGAAGTAGCCGCCGGCCGACCACCACATCCCGGCACTGTCGGCGTTCTTGATCCAGGACTCGTCGGTCTGCTTGGTGCGGCGCATGTTGCCACCGGTCTCCTTGACGATATCCGTCAGCACCCGTTCTTCGTGCTCCAGGTGCTTCTCCGACGTGTAGCCGATAATCATCACCAGAAGGATGGTCTCGGTGCTCTTCTCAATCTCGGCCTTCGCCCCTTTCCACAGCTCCCAGAAGTGCTCCTTCGAGGTGGCGCGGGCCCGGTAACGCCACATCACCGGCACCTTGGTGATCGCCGCCCCTATCTCCGCTTTGGATATCTCCCGCATCGCCCTCACCAGCGAGGCCTGGTCGGGATAGGTGATGTTGTACCTCTTCATCCTCTTGGTGGGCAACTCCAGGGTGGTATCCGGAGATATGCCGGTGGGCACCAGCTTCTCCGGCGGGAAGGGATAGAGCTTCACCGCTGCTTTGGTGAAAATGCCCAGCCCACCCTGCCAGCCCTGCGGACCGCGCAGGATGCCCCGCAGGTCGGGACCGGGGCCTTCACCCCAGAAGTAGTCTTTCAGCATCGAGGCCGAGCCCAACTTCAGTATCTCCCCATCGGGCAGCACCCATTCCACCCCCAGGATGCGCCGCTGGGGCCCGCCGATGCGGTAGTTCAGGGGGGAGTAGCCGGCGCCGGTGACGTTGTTCACCACCGACACCTGGGAACCGCCGCCGGGGACCATCATGTACAGCCCTTTCTTCAGGGCCTCGTGCTGGAGCTGCGAGAAGATGACGTAGGGCTCGCAGACGGCATACATGTTCCGGTCATCTATCTCCAGCTTGTTCATCCGTTTCAGGTCGATGGAGATGCTGTCGGGGCGCAGAGGACCGCAACATACAAACCAGAAGGTGCTCAGGGGCGTAAAGGGGACCTTATAGCGGTTAGCCAGCTTGACTATGCTCTGCACCTCTTCGGTGCTGCCGGGCAGGACGACACAGGCAGGGCGCACGTTGCCCTTACCCTGGACCGTCTCCCTGTAGGAACCTCCGGTCTTATACACATGTGTCACTACCGGGTCCTCGGAGACGTACTGGGGGCCGACGATGGACTCCAGGGCGCGAATGACTTCTCTCGACAGGCTCATCGCTGTGCGGACCTCCTTCCGGCGGGCTTGGCGTGCAACTTCCAATTATATAATCGCAGTGGAGAGATGTCGAACCTATCCGCCTGGAGGGAGGGTCCCGCGAGGCTCGATCCGGCACAGCGACTATGATACAAATCATAGTTTTCCCATAACCCCCGGCTTATACTAGAATTGTTCATCCCTTAAAGGAGGCAAATTCAGATGGCTAAGACGGTAACCATCGATGTGCGTTCCACGGTACCCTGGGAGCGGCACCCGAAGATATTCGAACTGTTTGAGAGCCTATCCATAGGGGACACC
>JAENJB010000018.1 GCA_016844565.1 Dehalococcoidia bacterium | reverse complement strand
GGGCGTTCTCCAGTATGAGGGCGGTGAGATTGGCAATGGAGATGACAAATCCCCTCTCCTCCCTGGAGAAGTGGCGCTGATGGCGGGTGTAAAGTCTGAGTTCTCCAAGGACCTCTCCCTTTTTCTTCATGACCGGGGCACTGAGGAGCGAGGCGATGCCGGCCTGTTTGGCGAGCGCCGGGTACTGGAGGCGGGGGTCAGTGGTGGCATCGGTAATCTCCACGACCTTGCCCTCGAGGTTCTCGCCGAGGCTCTTCTGGGCATCGAGGAGACCCTTGCGGAGATACCAGTCGCTCAGTCCCTGGGCTGCGCTGTGGATGAGATGCTGACGGGTGGAATCGAGGAGCAGCACAGTGCAGCCGTCCACCCCCAGTGCCTCGATGATGTTCCGCACTACGGCGTTGAGAACTCGCTTGATGGTCGCGGCGGATTGACTCGCCTTGAATATCTCGTGGACAGCCCGGTAGTATTGTCCTCCGCCGCCTTTCATGAAATCCTCCCGCTAGCCTAGCCGCACTTGGTGTAGCCGCATCCAGGGCATATGTGGCAGCCTTCCTGGTAGATGAGGAGGCCGCCGCATTCTGGACACTGTCCGGCCGGGCTGTAAGTCCCGCCGGTCTTATGGCTGCTGCCGGTCTGGCTGTCTCCCTTGAGGTGCCTCTCGATGACACTGCCGATGGCGTCAGCGCAGGAGAGTACGGCGCGGCCGTCTTGCCAGGCAATGGAAGCGCAACGAATTCCCCGCAGATGCTTCGTGATGGAGTTGGTATCCACCCCTGAGCGCAGGGCCAGGGAGATGAGGCGGCAGGTGGCCTCCAGCTGGGCGGAGGCGCATCCGCCCGTCTTGCCGAGGCTGGAGAAGACCTCGCAGATGCCCTGCTCATCGGAGTTGACAGTCACATAGATGTTGCCGCAGCCGGTGGTGACCTTCTCGGTGAAGCCGGTGGTAACCGGTGGTCGGCGGCGTGGCGTTCTGGCCCCATCGTCCCGATGAAGTTGTGACTCCTTCTCCGCCGCCGGCTCTTTCCTGGCAACGCTGAGTACCTGGCCTTCGCGGCTTCCATCCCGGTAGATGGTTATGCCTTTGACCCCTTCTTTGAAGGCGAGCATATAGACGTGGGACACATCTTCCCGTGTAGCATCATGGGGGAAGTTGACTGTTTTGGAGACGGCGTTGTTGGTGAATCTCTGGAAGGCCGCCTGCATTTTCACGTGCCACTCCGGGGTGATGTCATGGGCGGTCACGAAGACCTTCTTTACATCTTCCGGTATCCCGTCCATGTCAGCCAGTTTACCGCCGGCAGCCAGGCGCTGCATTAGCTCGGCTGAATAGAATCCCCTCTGGCGGGCGACCTGCTCGAAATAGGGGTTCACCTCTACCATGCTTTCGCCGTCGAGGATGTTGCGCATGTAGCTGAGGGCGAAGAGCGGCTCGATGCCACTGGAGCAGCCGGCGATGATACTGAGCGTGCCCGTGGGGGCGATGGTGGTCCTGGCGGCATTCCTTACCCTGGGCTTGCCGGGCGAGTCATAGACGCTCCCCTGGAAGGCGGGGAACACCCCTCTTCCCTCAGCCAGTTGTATGGAGGTTTCGAGAGCTTTCTCATCTATGAACCGCATGAGCTCTCCGGCGAGGCGAAGAGCCTCTTCGGAGTTGTAGGGAACGCCCAATTGGAGCAGCATGTCGGCGAAACCCATCACTCCCAGGCCGACTTTCCTGGTGGCCCTGGTACTCTCGGCTATCTGGGGAAGGGGGAACTGATTGACGTCGATGACATTGTCGAGGAACCGGACTGCCAGCTTCACAATCCTGGCCAGCCGGGGATAGTCCATCTCAAAGCCGCCATTCTTCTGGCGCAGTGCTTTGGTCAGGTTGATGGAGCCCAGGTTGCACGACTCGTAAGGCAACAGCGGCTGCTCGCCGCAGGGATTGGTGCTCTCGATGGCGCCAAGATGGGGGGTGGGATTGTCCCGGTTGATGCGGTCGATGAAGATGATGCCCGGGTCGCCGCCTTTCCAAGCCATGTCCACCATCTTATCGAAGATTTCTCGCGCGTTGGCCTTGCCGGCCACCTCATGGCTGTGGGGGTTTACCAGGTTGTACTCCGTTCGCTTTTCCACGGCTTCCATGAATTCGGCGGTTACCGCCACGGAGAGGTTGAAGTTGGTGAAGGCCTTCGGGTCTTCCTTGGCGGTGATGAATTTCCAGATGTCGGGATGGTTGACGTTGAGGATGCCCATGTTGGCGCCACGGCGCATGCCTCCCTGTTTGATGACGTCGGTGGCAGTATCGAAGGCGCGCATAAAGGATATGGGACCGCTGGCCACTCCGCCGGTGGAGCCGACCTTGTCTTTTGCTGGACGGATGCGAGAGAAGGAGAATCCTGTGCCCCCGCCGCTCTTGTGAATCAGCGCCGTGTACTTGACGGCATCGAAAATAGATTCCATTGAGTCTTCTATGGGCAGGACAAAGCAGGCGGAGAGCTGTCCCAGCTCTCGCCCGGCGTTCATCAGGGTTGGGGAGTTAGGGAGGAACTCGAGGCTGGCCATGGCCTGGTAGAAGTCCTCCTCCAAGCGTGTCACGTCCGCCTTTGGCGGATGGTAGGACAGCTCGGCTGAACTCACGGTGCTGGCTACCCGACGGAACATGTCCTCGGGCGTTTCAACTACCTGGCCGGTCCGGTCCTTCTTCAGATACCTCTTCTCGAGCACCCGCTGGGCGTTTTCGGAGAGGGTGATAGCAGTTGAGGCGGTGACCATCGGCGTTACCTCGCTATTGTCCAAGATTTCTCTTACTATGGCCTGGATCTGTGGCTCCGGAGGCAGGGTATTGATTCTCTGGCGCTTCCGCGGCGCCAGGTGTTCCATGCCGGGCAGGGTCGGAGCCAGCTCCAGCTTCTGAATCACCTGGTTGGTGAACTGCTCGAGCCGGTCCCTGTCGGTGATACCCATTGCCTCGGCGGCGGCAAAGACGGAGCGTGCTACGCGGTTCCGGTCCACGTATTCCCCCTGCTCTCTTCGCTGGTTGGCGCTAGCCATTCTCTCTCTCTGTCTTCACTTCAGTCTGCTACAATCAAGGTGGGGAGATGCCTTAGTTACGGACGGTCTGCGCCGGCTCCTGCTTGGGGAGCAGGGGAAGCTGGCTTCCCTGCCTGCCTGTCCCTTCCTTGCCTTTAGAGAGAGAGTCCACCTCTGTCTTCAGCATGTTGAGGTCGGAGAAATCGCGGTAGACGCTAGCGAAGCGGATATAAGCAATGTGGTCCAGCTTCCTGAGCTTCTCCATGACCATATCCCCTATGACGGAACTGGCCACCTCCGTCTTTCCCAAGTGGTGGAGATCGGCTTCGATATCGTCTACCAGCTTATCCACAGCGCCGGAGTGCAGGGGGCGCTTTTCGCAGGCCTTGCGAATGCCGGTGAGCAACTTGGTGCGGTTGAATTCCTCTCGTCTCGTGTCTTTCTTGATGACGAAGAGGCTTGTGCCCCTGACCTGTTCATAAGTAGTGAATCGTGATTGACAGCGGAGACATTCACGACGGCGACGTATGCTCGTTCCCGCACTGCGGGAATCAATAACCTTGGAACTCTTGTGGTCGCAATAGGGGCAACGCATTTTCCACCGCCCACACCATGTTGTGGTTACTGGAGTATGCTACCACAACTTGTTGATGGTGTCAAGGCCTGTTTGGGTAAGTTGGAAGGGAATGGCGGATGGTGGGCTGTGCCACTGGATTATGTGGGGGGGGGCTATTGCTGGTTGCGTACGAGCTGCGATTGGGGTGTGGGGGGAAATAGTGTCTGCGGGAAGGCTGAACTCCGACGAATCGGGGCTCAACCTTCCCGCAGATGGAGCAATGGGTTAAATTATGGTCTGTCCTACCGGCTCCTGGCGCCTGACTTCATGTCCTGGGGTGCCGGTCTGGCGGTGATCAAGGGCCGGCCATGGGTAGACCGGTTGCGGAAGATGGCTGGTACATCCAGGCCGTCCTCTTTGTCTTTGACCAGGCGCATCAGCTCATCCTTCGTGGGTGGGCCGCCGGTCGTGGAGTTAACGAAGCCGGTGGCTATGAGGGTGATCTTGCAGTCGTTGTCCATCTTGGGGTCGTAGACGACGCCGAAGATGATGGTGGCATCCGGGTCGACTGCCTGCTGTACCAGGTCGGCGGCGGTCCTGACTTCATGCAAGGTCAGGTTCTGACCACCAGTGACGTTGAACAGCACACCCTTGGCTCCCTCAATGGAAACGTCGAGCATGGGGCTGGCCAGTGCCGCTTGAGCTGCCTCTCTGGCACGGTTCTGGCCGCTGCCGCGTCCGATGGACATCCATGCTGGGCCGGCATCCTTCATGACGGCGCGGACGTCAGCGAAGTCCAGGTTGATCATGCCGGGGACGGTGATGACCTCAGCGATTGCCTGGACGGCATGAGTCAGGACGTCATCGGCCATTTTGAAGGCGCTGCCGACGGCGGTAGTCGCGTCCACCATCTCCATCAGTCGGTCGTTGGGGACGATGATCAGGGTATCTACTCGGGGCATCAGGTTGGCGATTCCCTCTTCGGCTACTTTGGTACGATGGCTGCCCTCAAAGGCGAAGGGCTTGGTGACCACGGCAATGGTCAGGGCGCCGTTCTTCTTGGCTATTTCAGCTACTATTGGGGCGCCGCCGGTTCCGGTGCCGCCACCCATTCCGGCAGTGATGAAGACCATGTCGGCGCCGGCAAGGGCTTGCCTCAGGCCGTCGTAGCTCTCCTCAGCGGCCTTCGCACCTACGTTGTGGTCCCCGCCCGCACCAAGTCCTCGGGTTACCCTTTCTCCCACTTGTATCCGGTTCGGAGCTTCAGTGAAAGCCAGGGACTGGGCATCTGTGTTCAGTGCGTAGAACTCTACACCTTGGATTTCTTCCTTGATCATGCGACTGATGACATTGCATCCCCCGCCGCCGATTCCGACGACTTTGATCTTGGCGGCGCTGGTTACAAAGCTTGATTTGCTCATCTTTGCCTCCTTTCTTAATACTACTCAATTAGAACCGAGAAAGATTTTTCTCAGGGTGGACATGAAGCGGTTCAGCGAAGTGGACTGCTGGAGATTGTGCCAGCTTTGCTCGCCCACCGGCTTGTGGGTTGCCCAGAGCAGTAGCCCTACGCCGGTGGCATGAGCCGGGTCGTTGATCGCATCGGTGATACCGTAGACGCCGGAGGGTGTGCCGATTCTAACCGGCATGCGCAGCAACTCCTGGGCCGCGATGTCCATGCCTGGCAGGTTGCTGCTACCACCGGTGAGAACCAGTCCGGCCGGCACCATGCGGTTGGCCCCGGAGTCGGGGAGTTCGAGGACGATGAGGCGGAGCAGTTCATCGACCCGCGCCCGGATGATCTGGTTGAGGTCCTGGTATGACACGGCGTGGCCGTCGGTTTCGCCCAGGCCCCGTGTGTCAATCGTGCCGTCGCCGCCTGCCTGCAGGCTGCCATACTTTTTCTTCATTGCCTCGGCCATCTCGAAGGGGAGATTGAGGCCCAGTGCAATATCGCGTGTGACCTGGTAGCCGGCGACGGGGATGACGGAGGTGTGGTAGATGCTCCCATCTTTGAAGACGGCGATATCGGTAGTTCCTCCGCCTATGTCAGCCAGGATGACGCCGGCTTCCCTCTCATCCGGCTCCAGGACTGCCTCGGCGCTGGCCAGCGGCTCAAGCACCAAGTCTTCGATATCTATGCCTAAACCGCGGACGCACTTGGCGAGGTTCTGGACCGAGTCAATGGCGGCGGTGATCAGGTGGGTCTCAACATCCAGCCGGAAACCGTGCATCCCTACGGGATTCTCTACCTTCGTCTGGTTGTCGAGCATGTATCCCCTGGGGATGATGTGCAACACTTTCCGATCACTGGGTATGCTGACCGCTCTAGCGACCTCGAGAGCTCTTCTCAGGTCCTCGGTGCGGACCTTACGGTCCTGTCGGTTAATGGCAACGATACCTTTGTTGTTGAGGGAGTCCACGTGTCTCCCGGTGACGCCGACATAGGCTGAGTCTACCCGTTTCCCGGCCATCTGCTCGGCCTTGCGCACGGACTCTTTTATTGAGGCTCGCGCCCGGGGTATGTCGGCTACCACCCCTTTGTGAAGTCCCTCGGAGGGAACGATGCCCACGCCCAAGACTTGAATCCCTTTCTGGGTGTAGACATCGGCGATGAGGGTGCATATCTTAGTTGTTCCTACGTCTATGGCGGTTACTAATCTGCCTTTTGGCATTTCCTTCCTCCTTTCTGAAGCTTACTATCTTTCCGTGATGCCGGTTGATATTCTTACAATGACTGCTCCTCCTTTTCTTCTCTGGGCATGCTGCCCCGGGGTACTCCCGGCTGCTCAGACGTCTATTTCTTTGCTTTGAGGGATCGCAACGCTTTCCCAGGCCTCTTTTAGCGTTCGGCAGGCGTTGACGAGCTTGGCCAGGAAGGCCTCGGCCTCAGCTTTGCTGTTGAAATCCATGCTGCGCGAGCCGGCGGGGCCAGGGGGAACCTCCAGGCATTCCAGGATGGGCTCTCCCTTTTCCACGCGGAAAATCACATAGGGCTCATCTTGGGACGTCTCCACGTTGAAAGTGGCCCTGATCTTGAAGCCTTTCTCTCCCCCCAGAACGCGGGTGAAGTTGGAGATTACTTTCATTATTCACCTCCTTTCTCTGGCGATTCTTTTTTCTGCCAATGTTTTCATATATAATGGTTAAGACAAGGGCAGTGCTGCCTCGAGGAAACGTCCAAAGGGTGAGGGCTCGACGAAGATTTCTCTATTCTCATTCCTTCGGATGCTCCCTGATGTTAGTTTGGCAGCACTGCCCTGGTCAGCAATAGGGGTACCTTCTCCGGCTCCTGGGCAAACACGTTCGGCGACTCTCATTCTCGCGCTGTGGCTGCGGGGATTGGTGAGCCTTTCAAAGGCCTCAGGCGTGACCACTCTCTTTGTCAGAATCTTCAGGGTTGGCTGGCGCCCGCAGATACACAGTGCCAATTGAGGAGGGCATGTGCAGCCCTTCTCTTCCTGCCGAAGGAAGTTCTTCACTATGCGGTCTTCAAGGGAGTGATAGCTTATCACTACCAGGCGCCTCTCCGGTCGGAGTAGTGCCACAGCCTGGCGCAGCGCTGACTGCAGGTTCTCCAGTTCGTTGTTAACGGCGATGCGCAGAGCCTGGAAAGTGCGGGTAGCCGGATGAATCCTGCCACGCTTGCCTTTGAATGACTTCTCAATCACCCCGACCAGGTGGAGGGTGGAGTTGATGGGACGGTTCGCCACGATGTGACGGGAGATCTGTCGGCTGGCGCGTTCCTCGCCGTATTCGAAGAGGAGGCGGGCCAGTTCGGCTTCGGGGTAGCTGTTGACTATCTCACCGGCGGTGAGTCCCTGGCTCGGGTCGGCACGCATGTCCAACGGGGCCTCCCTTTGGAAGCTGAAGCCCCGGCTTTCGCCTTCGAGCTGGAGGGTTGAGAGTCCCAGATCGAGGAGGATGCCGTCTACAGGACGGAAACTGTACCTGGTGCAGATGGACTCCAGATTGGCGAAGTTGTCGTTGACCAGCTGCACTGCCTCGCCGAATTCAGCGAGCCGTTGCCGGGTCACGGCAATGGCCTCGGGGTCAGCATCAATGCCCAGAAGTTGCCCGCCTGGGAGACTTCTCTCGATGATAGCCAGAGCATGGCCGCCGGTTCCGACCGTGCAGTCGATGTAGCGTCCTCCAGGGCGTACTTTCAGGGCTTCCACGCTTTCTCTGAGGAGGACGGGTATATGAATCGGGCTTGTCATCAGCAGTCTCACGGCTATCCTTCCAGGCTTTCAATCAGTGTGTAGGCGTCCTGGTCCAGACCGACCATGCGCTTCTGGAAGGCATCCTGGTCCCAGATTTCAAAGCGGTCGCCCGTGCCGACGATGGTGACATTGTCCTTGATACCGGCGTAGTCTCGCAGCGTGGGCGGAAGCAATACTCTTCCCTGCTCGTCCAGGTTCGATGGGAAGGCATTTCCGATGAGATATCTCTTGAGATCTCTGACTCTGGCTTTGTCAATGACAGAGCTGCTGAGTTTCTTCCCGACCTTCTCCCATTCGGTCAGAGGGTACGCGGTGATGCACGGGTCGGCCACGCGGGCGAGTATAAGGGTGCCCTTCAGCTCACGCCTGAATTTGGCGGGTATCGGGACCCTGCCCTTGAAATCAACCTTGTGCTCGTAGTTGCCGCTAAACATATGTTGTGTTACTGAGCGAAGCCTGTCAGGGGCTGGCTGACCAGCTGCCTGATCGAGGTGCCACGGGGACCGTGTTCCTGCTTGGCAAGCTCGAGCACCGGTTCCCTTTTCTGTGGCTCGGTGGTAAGGGAGTAAAGGGTAACCCCTGTGGTGGTCCGCTCCTTACTAACGACGCCTTCCTCCACCAGTGCTTCGAGGCCTTCTCTGAGGTCTTGCTTACGAGTCTCCAACGCCAGGTCAATGCCATCGACCGTGAACTTGGTCTGGGGGTGCCTGCTCCAAAAGAGCAAAACTCCTAGCTTGGAGGCTGAAGTGGCGTGTTGAATGAGAAACTTGGTCAGAAGGTTCCCATCCGCATTCTGAGCTTCGGAGTAGACTATCATCTCTGTCCCCTTCCCTTCGCTTGTTCCACACTTCCCTCCACAATTCACCACTTATTGACACCGACATTATAGGCTTGGCTTCGGATTCCTTGTCAAGAGGTTTTTGGGGAAATTGTTTGGGATTTTTGGAATATTTTGGTGGCGTCTCGCCTCTATGTTAAAATAGGCAGGCATTTCGGCTGGCGGCGAGGTAAAGTGAGATGTTCACTCTGGGAGTACTGACTTTGAGCGACAAGGGGTCGAAGGGTGAGAGGGTGGATGAGAGCGGCAAACTCATTGCTGACATGTTGTCGTCTATAGGAGCGAGAGTGTTGAAGCGTGAAGTAATGCCCGATGAGAGGGACCTTATCGCTGGTAAGCTCAGGGAATGGGCAGACTCGGGTGATGTAGATATCATTGTGACCACCGGCGGGACCGGGCTCAGCCCGCGCGACGTGACGCCAGAGGCCACCCTGTCTGTTATCGACCGGCAGGTACCGGGCCTGGTGGAGATGATGAGGGCGGAAGGGGTGAAGAAGACGCCCATGGCCATGCTCAGCCGGGCGGTGAGTGGTCTGCGCGGCAGATGTCTGATTATCAACCTACCGGGTAACCCGAAGGCGGTCCGAGAGGACCTGGAGGTCATTACGCCAGTCCTGTACCATGCCGTGGAGATAATGCGCGGCGAAGCGGGCGAGTGCGCCAGTCGGACTGACCTGGCGGGGGCGAGAACTCGTCATGCGCATTGACATCTTCACTTTGTTTCCCGAGATGTTTGATGGTCCTTTCTCGCAGAGCATTGTGAAACGAGCCCGCGACAAGGGAATAGTCAGTCTATTCATTCACAATTTCCGGGACTACGCTACAGACAAGCACAAGACCGTGGATGACTATTCCTACGGCGGTGGTCCGGGCATGGTCTTGAAACCTGAGCCTCTTTTCGACGCGGTTGAAGCCATCAGGAGAGAGCATGGTGGGGAAGAAGAGCTTGTTTCAACGGTCTTGCTCTCACCTCAGGGTCGCCTCTTTCGCCAGAAGACGGCACTCGAGCTGGCCCGAAAGGAGCATCTTGTGCTAATATGCGGACATTATGAAGGCGTGGATGAGAGAGTGCGGGAGCATTTGGTCTCCGACGAGCTCAGCATCGGTGATTACGTATTGAGCGGTGGTGAAATCGCAGCCATGGTGGTGGTAGATGCCGTTGTCCGGGTGTTACCCGGCGCACTGGGGTCGGCAGAATCAGCCATAGATGAGTCTCACGCGGCCGGGCTGCTTGAGTACCCGCAGTACACCCGCCCCCCCGTCTTTCGGGGCTGGTCGGTGCCGGAGGTGCTGCTTTCTGGCAACCATCAGGAGATATTGCGTTGGCGCCGCCGGGAATCGTTGCGGCGGACCCGGGAGATGAGGCCGGACCTCATAAAGGAAGCCATACTTTCTCAGGAAGAGGTAAGTTCCCTGGAGGCCGTGGGTGGTTTGGGGAGTGCGGAAAGCATGGTAGAGTAATATAGTCCCAGGTTCCTTTTCCCCGGCGAAGCAGTGCCTGGGGATATTGGTGTCGTTTTCAGGCAGTCTACAATATTAGAAGGAGTTTGACCGATGAGTGACAGTGCCAATTCAAAAGTTGGCTATCAGCCAAGGGCGGACCTCCCGGAGTTGTCTCCGGGCGACGCGGTTAAGGTAACCACCAGGATCAAAGAGGGTGACAAGGAACGGAGTCAGACCATGGAGGGCGTGGTCATAGGGTTGCGCGGTGGAGGCGTAGCAGCGAACTTCACGGTGAGGCGGGTTACCTATGGCGTTGGTGTGGAGCGCACCTTCCCTATTCATTCTCCGTTGCTGGAGAAGGTGGAGGTGTTGAGACACGGGAAAGTGCGGCGGGCGAGGCTCTACTACCTGCGGGCTCTGGGTGGGAAAGCTGCGCGTCTGAAAGAGAAACGGGCGCTCCGAGGGGTCGAGGCGAAGGACTTGGGCGTGACCGAGGCTGTCGAGCCAGCGGAGGTGGCCCTGGTGGAGAATCCGGAGAATCAGCCCTAGCGGAAACCTGCTGCTGATGTCCCAACCGGCCGGGATGAGGTATGCTGAGGTTGCGGTCAACTCGGCCGGGGGGTGGCGTAACACATTCACCTACTCTATTCCTAACAGCCTCGCTGTGTCCATCGGCCACGCGGTGTGGGTACCCTTTGGAGCCAGAATGCTCCAGGGCGTGGTCGTTGGACTCAGTGACCAGCCGGCAGTTCCGCAGACGAGGGACATAGCCGGTCTTATTGCTGCGGAGCCGCTGCTTTCTGATGTTCAGGTCAAACTGGCTGCCTGGATAGGCTTGCACTATCTCTGCCCGCCGTTCGAGGCTGCCGCCTTGATGCTTCCACCTGGGTTTGAGCGCCGAGTTCTCACCTTCGTGCACGCTGGCCCGAATCTCTCTACCGAGTCTCTGGGAGTCCTAGACGATTCCCAGAGAGAGGTCGTTTCTCTGATACAGGGGAGGGATAAGGTCGAATTGAAAGAGGTCGAGAGGATGGTGGGCCAGAGGAAAGCTCGGACGGTGATGCAGGAGTTGATACGGCGGGGTGTGGTCGTGAAGACCCAGGAACTGGAGAGGGCGAGGGTGAGGCCGAAGGAATCACCCCACCTGCGGCTGGTGGTCTCCCCTCCGGAGGCGGAGGAAGAGGTGAAGCGCCTGAGGGCAGGGCGGAGGACAGCCAGTCAAGCGGCCTTGCTGGAGCTGTTACTTAAGGAGCCTGTCCCCCTTCCCATCTCATTGCTTCGAAAACGGCTCGGCTACTCTTCGCTGCCAGCCGGTGCTCTAGAGCGGAGGGGGCTTGTGATGATGGAGTCTCTTCCTGTGATCAGAGACCCCCTGGCTGGCCGCCATTACACTCCTTCCTGTCCGCCACGGCTCTATCCTTCTCAGGAGAGGGTGTGGGGTCGGCTGGAGGCAGGTTTGACCGCTGTACTGGGTGGGACGTCTTCTTCGAAGACGCCGGTATTTCTGCTCCACGGCGTGACGGGGAGCGGTAAGACCGAAATCTACTTGAGGGCCCTGGCCAGAACGGTGGAGTTGGGCAAGAAGGGCATTGTCCTGGTACCTGAGATCGCCATCACTCCTCAGACTATTGAGCGTTTCGCCTCCCGTTTCCCGGGTCGGGTGGCGGTGCTCCACAGCGGACTCTCTCTCGGAGAACAGTTTGATGAGTGGCACCGGATATGCAGAGGGGACTTCGACGTGGTCATTGGCTCGCGGAGCGCCATCTTTGCCCCACAACGGGAACTTGGTCTGATTGTCGTTGATGAGGAGCACGAGTGGACGTACAAGCAGCAGGATAGGACACCGCGCTATCATGCTCGTGAAGTCGCCGTGAAGCTGGGACGTATCTGTGGCGCCGTTGTCATCCTGGGTAGCGCCACTCCCGACTTAGAGAGCTACTATCGAAGCGAAAGAGGGGAATATGAGTTACTGGAGTTGCCGGAAAGGATTGCCGGCCATCGACTTGCTTCACTGCCAGAAGTGGAGCTGGTTGATATGAGGGAGGAGCTGAAGGCAGGGAACCGCAGCATCTTCAGTCGCTCCCTCCTGCGGGGCATCTCCCGGGTACTCGATGCCCGTGAGCAGGCGATTCTGTTTCTCAACCGTCGGGGGGATGCCACCTTTGTTCAATGCCGGCGTTGTGGTTTCGCACTTCGCTGCCGTCGGTGTGATGTCTCGCTGACCTATCATTCGGTCGAGGAGGGATTGTACTGTCACCAATGCAACTACCGTGTTTCTGTTCCTGGCCTGTGTCCTCAGTGTGGAAGTCCGGGGATGAAGTTCCTGGGCGTGGGCACCGAGGGGGTGGAACGGGAAGCAGCGCTGGCTTTTCCTGGCGCCCGGCTCTTGCGTTGGGACCGCGATGTCACCCGGGGGAGACATTTCCACGAGGAAATCCTTGATAAGTTCATTCGTCACGAGGCCGATATCCTCATCGGTACTCAGATGATAGCTAAAGGCCTGGACCTTCCTCTCGTTACGCTGGTGGGGGTGGTGAATGCCGACCTGGCCTTGAATCTTCCCGATTATCGTTCGGCGGAGCGTACCTTTCAGCTGTCCACCCAGGTGGCGGGGCGGGCGGGCCGCGGAACAGCAGGTGGACAGGTGGTCGTCCAGACCTATGCTCCTGAGCACTACGCTCTGCAGGCGGCGGCGGGCCACGACTATGCAGCGTTCTACCAGCGCGAGCTGGTGGGCCGGCGGCAGTTCGGTCAGCCCCCGTTCAAAGGGCTGGCCAGGCTGTTGTACGCTCACCCCAACGCCGGAGTCTGTCTGAAGGAAG